>CAZZCI010000052.1:0-2606 GCA_964653015.1 uncultured Rhodothermales bacterium | reverse complement strand
TACTGCCGCAACTTGATGGCCTACAGCAAGAGCTCGGGCTCGATATGTACAGCGGGCCCTTCGCCAATTTATCGATGCTCAATGTGTTTGCAATCACCTTCGTGCTAATGGCCGGAACGGCTGGGCTGCCGCATGTTATTGTCCGCTTCTACACCGTTAAAACAGTAAAGAGCGCCCGCTGGTCGGCGCTCTGGGCCATCGTGTTCATCGCTATTCTGTACACCATTGCCCCAGCAGTGGCGATGTTCTCGCGCTACGAGATCCTACAGTCGTTTGCCGATCTGGGCGCTATGGGCATGCTCGAAAGCCCACGTACCAGCTGGATTCAAACCTGGGCGGCCACGGGGCTCATTGAAACGGGGCAGTGGAGCGAAGGCATGTCGGCGAACGCGCTGCTCGACACCATCGACCGCGACATCATTGTACTGGCAACACCAGAAATTGCCAACCTGTCCCCCTGGGTGGTTGGGTTAGTGGCGGCTGGTGGACTTGCCGCTGCGCTCTCTACGGCCTCGGGACTCATGCTCGTCATTAGCTCCTCGCTGGCGCACGATGTGTACGGCGAAATCATTAACCCCGAAGCCTCCGAAGAGAAGCGCTTGCGTGTCGGACGCTTCATCATCTTCATTGCCATCATCGGGGCCGGGCTTTTGGGGATCTATCCGCTGGGCTTTGTGGCCGAGGTGGTTGCGTTCGCCTTCGGACTCGCCGCTGCCAGCTTCTTTCCGATTCTGGTGCTCGGCATCTTCTGGAAACGATGCAACAAAGAAGGCGCCATCGCAGGTATCCTTACCGGGCTCATCTTCACCTTCAGCATGATTGTGATGATGCGTGCCCATGTGGCCCTGGGCGAATTCGGCATCACAGAGCCAGTCTTCGAAAGCTTCTTCGGCATCGAGGCTCAGGGGATTGGGCTGATTGGTATGATTCTGAACTTTGTAGTCACCTACATCGTGTCGATTAATACCAGCGAGCCGCCCCAAGAGGTGCAAGACCTGGTAGAGCAGATTCGCTACCCCCGCGAACTCTCCGCCGAAGAACTACGCGAAGCCTCAGAGTCCTGATGGAGGCATGCCGGTACCGTGTATTCATGGCAGCGCGGTCGCCCCAGGTGGCCGCGCTGCACGTGAATACAGCCATGCTAACCCTCTTTCGCCATCCCTCATCCACCTGTTTTTTTTCTTCCTCATGAGTCGTTCTGGCATCGGATGTGGCACCCATCTACTTATTGCATTTGGCCTCTTTGTGGCTGCGCTGGGCGTTATTGCATACCAGAACCAGGAGACCGTGGTGATGATGTGGGATAACGTCACGGCCATGAATGAAGGCATGGACCTGACTGACGAACTGCGGTATCCAGAGGATGTGCTTGACTACATTACCGCTCACCCCGAAACCGTTTCTCTGGTCGCGTACGATGTGGGCGCCAAAGACCGGGGTATTCACCTTGGAGCCGATACCGACCGCCCCATGATCAATCTAGACACCCTGCCGTTGCTTGTGGCCTACACAACAGCGGTGCACGCCGGTACAGTGGATCCGAATGCGCGCGTTTCGCTGATAGAACTAGGCCAGCACACGCTTCCCGCAGTCAACCAGTCGGCCCACGAACGGATGGTGCAGCAATGGGCCTCCGACGAACAGATCGATGCGGACAGCACCGTTGCGCTATCAGCTGTCGCCGTGGCCGTGGCCCGTCACAACGACGATGCCTCTGCCGACTGGCTACTCGACAAGATGGAGCGCGCTGCCACCGAAGAAGCCACCGAAGTCATAGGCCTTCGTCCCACAGCCCGCCCAATGCCACGCACAGGACGCTACCTCGGCTGGGTCAACACGCACGAGTCGCTCAACCTTGCGGATCCTGAGGTGCGTCTTGCCCCCGACACGATGTATGCCGCCGCCGCCCGCTACGTCAGCGATACCACGTATGCCCGCGACGTGCGCGAGACGTTCCAAGCACGCGGCTCCAACCTGACCCTACGCCAGCAACAGCGCATGGCGCAAGCCACCGCCCCCCGCGCCTCTGTTGACGATGCTGCCACCGCCTTGCTACACATGGAAGCCGCCTCCGAAGCCCCGATAGCCGATGCTTACGCCGTACTCGATCGCTCGCGTGGGCTCGATTCGCTTGACACCCATCTGCAGGGGATTGCCTCGAAGGGCGGCGCCATGCCCGGCGTGATCAGCTTTGTGGGGGTGGCCCGCTTCGAAGACGGACGCCCGCCCCGCGTGGTCGCCCTATCGATGGAAGAGGTGCCGCTGGCTGTGTTCTACCACCTCCTGCAGTCGGGCCTCGACCAAGGGCTGGCACTGCAACTGCTGGGTGATGATGCGTTCTTCGAAGAGACCGCCGAACGCTTTCGGGAGACGACCTGAAAGCGCTCCCCATATGCTCGCTACTGCGCTGTCACAGGTCAATCTTCGGGTAACGCATAGCCATAACGTACCGAGAATAACGCACAATCTTGTCATTGCGAGCGCAGCGACGCAATCTCATGCCCTCAGGCCAGGTGCAGCCGCCCAATCAACGGCATGAGATCGCACCCCTAGGAGCACTCGTTCGCTAGCGCTCACAGCGCCGCGTCAGTCGCAGGGCTCCCTCC
>CAZZCI010000051.1:0-12189 GCA_964653015.1 uncultured Rhodothermales bacterium | reverse complement strand
GCGACCCCTACCATCTACCCGGCCGCTTTCCGTCGATCGCCCTGCAAGTGCGGCTTTGAGGTGGGCAATCTCTATGGGGCAGCCCCAACGTATATTCTGCACCACGCCCCCCTCATCGCCACGCGCCAGCCCGTGTTCAGGAAGGCATGGATTAAGACGACTGTATCGAGCTCCTCAATCATGATGTGTGCGTGTTCGGGACCTGAGTAGCCCGAGCAATGCCTCGGGATCCTCCATGCTCAAGAGAAGTCGATAGCCTTCTTGGGTCGGGATGCTGACAACCTTATCTCCGCTTGTGAGGATGACGAAGGCTTTCTCACCATTGCGTAGTCTGAACCAGCCTGTCCGATAGTCGCTGACGTGGAGGCCATTGGATCGGTACACGGGGTAGAGATCACCGTGCTTTTCGATCCTAACAATGCTGGCTTGCTCAAGAGACAACCGCGAGAGCGGAATCACGTGTTGGCGAATGGGCCGTTGCACACGTAGGGCACGTTCCGTGACGCTGATGGTGCGGTGGCGCGCCAGATAGGCTTCTCTCGCAAAGTAGATACTGAGGCTGGCCGCAAGAATCGTGCACAACAACGTGATCCAGGAGCCGAGCGTTGTCTCCACGCCAGCCCACCACCCCCAGGCACCTACCGGGATGAGCGCCAAGAGTAACAGTGTGATGCTATCCAGGCGTCGGATCGCCGTGGGCGAAGGAGATGAAACATCGAACGTACGCACTGCCGAGCCTTGCATTTCGGGCACGGGAAAAGATCTTGTCGGTAGTTTTTTGCTCTTGCTACGCCGTCATCGACGTTTTCTCCGGATACACGGGACGCAGCTCACTGGGGTCAGGGACGATGCTGTCGAGGACGCGGGCGGTGGAGAGCACGCCGGGCATGCCGGCTCCGGGATGCGTACCGGCGCCTGCAAAGTACAGGTGGTCGATATCTTCGCTCTCGTTGTGCGGGCGGAACCAGGCGCTCTGCTGCAAGATCGGCTCTACACTGAAGGCCGCCCCCTTCAAGCTCTTGTACTCCATCTGAAACTCGCGCGGCGTGAGCATGCGGGAGGTCACGAGGTGCTCGCCCAGGTCCGGCATGACCGTTTCGGCCAGGTAGTCTTCGACCGACTGCCGGTACGGTTCGGCCTGCACGCGCCAGTCTACACCGCTATCGAGGTGGGGTACCGGACTCAAGACGTAGAAGGCGTCGTGCCCTTCAGGCGCCATCGACGGGTCGGTTTTGGTGGGACGGTGCAGGTAGAGGCTGAAGTCATCGGCCAGCTCCTGCTTGTTGAAGATGTCGTCGAGCAGGCTCTTGTAGCGCTCGCCCATCAGAATGGTGTGGTGCTCGATGTCTTCGTACGTCCGATCCGTGCCGAAGTACCAGACAAAGAGGCTCATGGAGTACTTCATGTTCTCCACGCGCTCGTCGGTCCACGTTTTGCGATCCGACGGGTGGATCATGTGGCGATAGGTGTACCCCACATCGGCATTCGACACCACGATGTCGGCGTCGATAACCTCGCCGTCGGTGAGCCGCACGCCGCTGGCGCGTCCGCCATCCACCAGAATCTGCTCCACATCGGTGCTGTAGCGCTGCGTGGTGCCATCGAGCTCGCTGATCAGGTTCGACAGGCCGCTCACGAGCGAGCCGGTGCCGCCCATGGCATACCACACCCCCCACTTGCGCTCCAGAAACGCGATGAGCGTGTAGATGGAGGTGGTGCTGAACGGATTGCCGCCTACCAGCAGCGGATGGAAGGAGAGTACCTTGCGGACTTTCGGGTGCTTGACGTACTTGGAGACGAGGCTGTAGACGGTGCGATGGCTCTCCAGCTTCATCATTGCGGGCACGATCTTGAGCATATCGCTCAAGTTGTGAAACGGCACGTGTCCCAGTTCCTCAAAGCCGATCTCGAAGATCTCTTCGCTCTTTTCGAGGAAGCGCCGGTAGCCCTCGACATCTGACGGGTTGAACTTACGGATCTCGCGCTCCATAACGTCGGAGTCGCCCGAGTAGTCGAAGTGCGTGCCGTCGTGAAAGCGGATGCGGTAGAACGGGTCGACGGGCACCAGCTCCACGTCGTCTTCGAGCGATTTCCCACAGAGCGACCACAGTTCCTCAAACAGGAAGGGTGCGGTAACTACAGTAGGACCGGCGTCGAAGGTGAAGCCATCTTGCTTGAAGACGCGGGCGCGTCCGCCGGGCTGGTCGAGGCGATCCAGAAGCGTGACGCGGTAGCCCCGCACGCTCAGCCGAATGGCCGAAGCGAGTCCGCCCAGGCCGGCGCCGATAACGATGGCGTGTGGGGCGTCTGGGCCGGGGGATACGGGCTGGGTGGAGGTGTTGAGTGAGGCATCGTCGCGATGCACGAGGCGGTTCATCCAGGACATGAGCGGGGGGAAGCAATCGAAAGGAGCATAAACGCAAGCTGTGCAGCAGGACACAGGCCAGATAAATCAACGAGCCACCGTTTTGGCCGGTTCGGGGGGAGGCGTCCAAAACTTGCAACAACTCAAAACCTGTTTGAGGGTTGGTCTGGCGGCGCTCGCTCACAGCCCCCAATAAGAAATCAACATACCAGGTTCTCAGACGGTGAGAGACAGAGATGTGTATTCTGCGTGCAGGGTCACGCCGCGTCGTCTACACCGCTTTCGGTTGTGTTCAGCACCTCATGCAAGGCCGTATACAATTTTTCAGCGGTAAAGGGTTTGGGCAAAAACTGACGGGCCCCTGCCTCCATCGCCGCATCGGTTTGCCCGTCGGCTACGCCACTTGCAGCAATAATGGGCAGTGCTGGATACGATTCGTTGAGCGCACGGATGAGAGCATGGCCATCCATGTTGGGCATGCGCAAGTCGGTGATTACAGCATCCAGCGCCTCATGATAATCCTCAACCATAGAAAGGGCCTCCTGGCCATCAGCGGCTACGATGGCACGATAGCCTGCGCTTTCGAGCGTTTGCTGCGCGGTGTCTCGGATAAACTCTTCATCATCTACAACCAGAATAACTTCGCCTTGTCCATGCGTCTCCGAGGAGGGCGTGTCGTTGTTCTCGGTTTCATTTCCGGACAGCGCAACGGGCAGGTAGACCCGAAAGGTGGTGCCCTCTCCTTTACCGCTGCGTACGTCGATAAAGCCATCGTGACTTTTCACGATGCTGTACGCACTGGAGAGCCCTAAGCCGGTGCCTTCTCCTTCGGGCTTTGTCGAAAAGAACGGCTCAAAGATTTTGTCGAGGTCTTCTTCGGGAATGCCCGTGCCCGTATCTGCTACGGTGATGCACACGTAGGGACGCGCCTCGGCATCAATATTACGCCGCGCATCGGCTTCTGACAGCTCTACATTTTTAGCTTCGATGGAGAGCGTGCCGCCGTCGGGCATGGCGTCGCGGGCATTGACGCTCAGGTTCATGAGCACTTGTTGGATCTGGGTGGCATCGCCCACAATGGTGTTTAGATCGCCCACCTCCGTGTTGACCGTTACGTGGTCGGGGAAGGTTTCTTGGATGATGTTCTCTACTTCGTCGATCACAGCCGTGGGGTCTAGAGCCACGCGTTCGCCTTCCACGCCCCGTGCAAACGCCAGCACCTGCTCGACCATGTCGGAGCCCCGCTCAGCGCTTTTTTGAATCATGGAGAGGGTGCGCTTGGCCTGCTCGTCGTCGAAGCGTTGTTGCAGCACTTTAACGCCCAGCAAGATAGGTACAAGCAGGTTCCCTAGATCATGTGCAATACCGCCTACGAGTCGGCCAATGCTTTCCATGCGTTGCGAGCGCAAGAACTGCCGCTCTAGCTCCTTGCGTTCGGTAATATCGGTGTTGATAACCAGTACGGAAGACGGGGAGTTGGTGTTATCTCGCACCAGCGTCCAGCGGCTTTCAACGACCAGTTCGTCGCCCTCTTTGGTTTGCTGGCGTAGTTCACCCGTCCATTCGCCCTCCTCGTAGATGGTGGAGAAGCATTCCTCTTTGAGTTTTTCGCGCTGGCTGTCTGTATAGAGATGGTGGCGCGCCTTTTCGCCAAGCATTTCATCGGCGGTCCAGCCGGTGAGGCGTTCTGCGCTTTTATTCCAGTACACGACGGTGCCATCCATGTCGTAGGCAATAATCGCATCGCGCGCTTTGTCGAGCAAGGCGGCTTGCTCGCGGATGCGCTGGTCGGCCTGGGCACGCTCAACGGCGTAACGGATGGTACGCTCTAACAGCGGGGCATCGATTTGCTCTTTGGAGAGATAGTCGGCAGCCCCGGCGGCCATAGCCGTGAGGTCAATTTCGAGGTCGCCTTGGCCGGTGAGCAGAATGATGGGGGTGCGTCCGCCGCGCTCATTGACAGCATTGAGTAGGTCAAGACCGGTATGCGTACCGAGTCGATAGTCAACCAGGCACGCGTCGTAGGTGCCTGAAAGAATGGCCTGCAGCCCCTCCTCATAGCTGGTGGTCCAATCCAGGTTACAGTCGATGCTCTGCGCTTTTGAGAGCAACGCCTTGGTAATGATATAGTCGTCCTCGTCATCCTCTACAAGTAGGATGTCGAGCACTTCAGTGGTAGCCATCATTCCATCTCTTCATGCTGCGGAGGGAGCTTCACGATTTCGAACCAGAAGTCACCAAGCGTTTGGATCGCATCGGCCAGTCCGTCAAAGGTTACGGGTTTTGTGACAAAGGCGTTCACCCCCAGATCGTAGCTTTGCAAAATATCCTGCTCTGCTTCTGAGGTGGTCAGCACGATAATGGGAATGCGCCGCAGGCTGGGGTCAGACTTGATTAGCTTAAGCGCTTCTCGCCCGTCCATGCGAGGCATATTCAGGTCAAGCAAAATGAGGCCAGGCCGGGGGGCCTCTTCGGGATCACTATACGGCCCTTCATGCCGCAAGTACTGCATCAGTTCCTCGCCATCTTCGACCATAGAGATGGTGTTGGCAAGCCGACTTCGTTTTAGGGCTTGTCGGGTTAGTAAGCGGTCATCGGGGTCGTCTTCGGCAAGGAGGATGCGAATGCTTTCGTCACTCATCCAGGATCGTCTCTGTCGTTGGTTGGTCATGCTGGGTAGGCGCTGTAGGCGCGTCGTTGGAAGAGGTATGACGAATGGGCAGCCATACGGTGAAGGTGGTGCCTTCTTCGGGCACACTGGTTACGCCGATGCTGCCGTTGTGCCGTTCTACAATGCGGCGACAAATGGCCAATCCCATACCGGTACCATCGTAGTCACTGCGTCCGTGCAGTCGTTGAAACGGGGTGAAGATACGGTCTACGTACTTGTCTTCAAAGCCGATGCCGTTGTCGCTAACGTCGAGGCGGCACAACGGGCCTTCGGTGTTTTGCATCGACGTAGGCACCGCCGAAGCGTCTGCGTCATCAAAGGTGTGGGCGCGCACTTCTACGTGGGGGGGCACATCAGAGCGGTGAAACTTGAGGGCGTTGCCAATCAGGTTTTGCAGCAACTGTCGCATTTGCGTAGCATCGGCTTCGAGGGTAGGCAGATGGTCCACATCCACCGTGCCGTCCACATCATCAATTTGCATGCTCAAGTCGTTGAGCACATTCTGCACCAACTCGTTAAGGTTTACCGGCTCAAAAGGGCGAGCCCGCGTGGTGATGCGCGAATAAACAAGCAAGTCGGAGATAAGCTGCGACATGCGGCGCGCGGCGTCTTCCATGCGCTCCAGGTAGTGCTGGCCGGTGTCGTCCACGGCATCGGCATAGTCTTCGAGCATAAGGCTCGAAAACGCGCTTATTTTGCGGAGCGGCTCTTGTAGGTCGTGTGAGGCAATGTACGCAAAGTCGCGGAGCGCGCGGTTACGCTGTTCAAGCTTTTTGTTCGCCACCGACATAGCCTGGGCCGCCTCGCGTCGCTCCGACACATCCCGAAAGGTAACCGCCACGCCGTCTTCAATCTTCACGGCCATCACCTGGTACCAGGTGCTTGTGCCGTCTAAGTTAGGGAGGCGCAGTTCATCTTGGTACGGCTCCTCGGTGCGTATCACCCGGACATATTCATCAAACAGTCCGTAATCGGCGTGTTCGGGCAATACGTTAAGCATGCGTGCACCGGTCATCTTCTTGGCCGATACGCTCATCAACTCTTCGGCGCGAGGGTTGATAAGCACGCACTCAAAGTCAACGATGGTGCCACGCTTGTCGCGGATGGCGGAGTATACGATGATGCCGTCGAGCGAGCTGGTGAGCACACTCGACAGCACATCGCGCGAGGTTTGCAGGGCCTCGTCTTTCAGTTGCTCGTTGGTGATATCCTCAAAGCAGATGAACACGCCGTACGGCTCTTCGGTGTCGAGCTGGAACAGCGGGCGGGCATTCACGCGGATCCAGCGCGGCGGCGAATCGGGCGGATAGATGCCCATGACTTCATCGGTTACGGGGGTGCGCTCGTAGCACGCCACCCAGAACGGAAATTCGGTGTTGGCCAGCGGTGTGCCATCTGGACGTAGGCCGCGCCACTTGTCGTCGTTAAAGTGAGATCCAATGATCTCGGACCGGGGACGCCCAAAGATACGGGGGACGGCGTCGTTGCAGTCGCGAAACACGCCGTCGCTGTCCATAAGGAGGGCGCCGCCTTGGATCGTTTCGAGCAGCGTATCGAAGCGGGCCTCCACTTGCTGGCGCAGGCGATCGGTTTCGTGTTCGTTTGTTCGATCGGTTAGGTGAAGTAAGACGTGGGTGGGACGCTCGGCCTCGTTGAGCGTAACAGGTTGCATCTCCCAGTCAAACCATCGCATTCCCGATTCCGGAAAGGTCATTGGCCGCCGCCGCCCGGTGAGTGTGCGTGCCTCGCTAAGAGTACGTTCGATCGCTTCATGCCACGCCCCCTCGGGGTCGTCGATGATTTCAAAAAGCGATTCTGTATCCGGCGCTTCCACTGCAAATGCACGCAGCTCGCGCGCCCACCGATCGCTTTCGGCCACAATAGTACCAGATGCATCAACCAGGGCGATGGACCCTGGCATTGCGGCCACACAGTTGGACAGTGACGAAAGGGTAGCCATGACAAGTTACAGCAGCATCTATAATGGAAACGAGCAGCGTACGAATGAGAAGCGCTCCTCACAAACCACGCCCTGAAAATGCAAACCAACCCAATGTTGGCGTGCTGGGACGTACAGACGGGAGTTGGGGGCACCCGTATGAGGCGAAAAAAGACATTGCACCAATCATAACTTTATGTAACGTACGTAACGGTCCTGTTATAATCAACCGGTTCGTTACGCAGCGTTTCCCACAAGGGGTGCGTTTGATACGCAAAGGCGCCAAGCAGGCACACGCCACGCTGGATTGGTGCTATGCGTCGTGGACGTTGCGTGTGGCCTCTACATGGGCCTGGAGCGCCTCAAACGAATCGCCTCCGTACTTTTTGAGGAACGCTTCGGCCAGTGTCCAGGCTACCGTGGCCTCAGCCACTGTGGAGGCCGCTGGTACACTGGTGATATCGCTACGTTCGTAGCGCGTTGGCTGCGCCTCGCCTGTCGCTACATCGACCGAGTCGAGCGGCTTGATAAGTGTGGGAATGGGCTTCATGTAGCCACGCACGACAATGGGCATTCCGTTCGTTGTGCCCCCTTCAAGTCCGCCGGCCCGGTTGGTGCGGCGCGGGTAGCGCTCGCCCTCGGCAGGCAAAATAGGGTCGTGCACTTTTGAGCCGGGGCGCCGGGCGTTGCGCACGCCATCGCCAATTTCGGCAGCCTTTTGGGCTTGGATTGAGCAAATGGCCTGCACAAGGCGTCCGTCGAGGCGACGATCCCAGTGCACGTAGGAGCCGAGTCCGGGGGGTACGCCGGTGGCAATCACCTCATACGCGCCGCCGAGGGAGTCGCGGTTGGACTTTGCTTCTTCGATGTGTTCAATGCACCGCGTTGTCATGTCGTCATCGAGCATACGGGTTTCACTGGCATCGGCCTGCTCGTACACGTTGCGCGCCCCCCCGTCGGATTCGATTAGGGTCTGTACGCGGTCGTACCATTCGTCAGGGCTGTCGTAGCCCACTTCTCCAATCCGCGTTACATGGCTGCCTACCTCTATGCCAAAGTGACGAAGCAGGGTGCGCGCCACCGAGCAGCACGCCACGCGCATGGCCGTTTCGCGTGCACTGCTGCGGTCGATGACGGGGCGCATATCATCGAAGTTGTACTTTTGCATGCCTGCCAGATCCGCATGGCCGGGGCGGGGCAGTGTCACTGGCTCGATGCCTTCACCATCTCCCTCTATAGCCATTTTTTCGGGCCAGCCTGCTTTGTCTTTTTTGTAGGCCCCGTTGTCGATGCGCATGGAAATGGGACTCCCCAGCGTCTTTTCAAAGCGCACGCCCGAGTAGATGTGGACTTTATCGTTTTCAATTTTGGAGCGTCCACCTCGTCCATAGCCCAGCCAGCGCCGCGCCAGATGTTCGTTGATGTCGGCGGGGCGCAGAGGGACATGCGCGGGCATGCCTTCTACGATGCCAATAAGCGCTTCGCCGTGGGACTCGCCTGCGGTTAGGTAACGGATCATAAACAGGGGGGACTGCAGAAGAAAAACCAGATGCCAGTATGCTGGCAAGAACTACATGGAAACACGTCTAACTCTCTGGTGCCACAATGGTTGAGCAGATAGGAGACATTGGGCGTTAGGGCGTCGAAATGTCGTAGAAGGCTCCCGTTCCATCGCGCCGATGAACGCGCACAAGGACGCGGTCAGCGGTGGTGTCGTTCAACTGTTGCACTACGTCTTCGGCATCGGTAACAGATTGATCTTCGATGTGCGTGAGGACGACATCGCGGGGCATCCCAGCCCGATCGGCGGGGCCGCCGTTCTCAACAAAAGCAACATATGCGCCTCGATCAATGCCGAACGCGCGTTTGTGCGACTCAACAAGCGGACGCAGCCCCAATCCCCAATCGGGCAGATCGAGCGTGGGCGCCTCGTCATCCTCGGGCGGATCGGCGTCGGGCCCGTTAGGGGGGGCGGGCAGCGTATCTTGCGGATCCCCGCCTTCCAGTTCGTCAACCCATTCTTGATACGCAAGTGTCTCGCGGCCCATAAGCTCGATCTCTTTGGTTTCGATACGCCCAGAACGCCACACGCGTATTTGCATGGTATCGCCCGGACGCCGTTGCGCAACGGCGCTTTGCAGGGTGTTTGGAGCGTTGATCTCGCGTCCGTCAATGGAGAGCACCACATCGCCATCCTCGATTCCGCCGCGTGCGGCGGCGCCACCCGGGCGTACGGTACCGATGTACACACCGCGAATATCGTCCATATTGAGGCGGCGGGCACGCGGGGCGTCGACCTCTTCAATGCTCACGCCCAGATACCCGCGTTGGACTTCGCCATATTCAATCAGATCGGTGACAACGCGCTGCATAAGCTGAACGGGAACGGCAAATCCGTACCCCTCGCTCGCGCCGCTTTCGGTGGCAATGGCCGTATTGATGCCAACCAGATCGCCCTCCAGGTTGACCAGGGCGCCGCCCGAGTTGCCCGGGTTAATAGCGGCATCGGTCTGAATGAAGTCCTCGATGCTAAACGTGTCGTCAATGATGTCGACTTGGCGCCCCAGCGCGCTGACAATGCCTGCTGTAACGGTGGAGGTGAGTCGAAACGGGTTACCCACGGCCACCACCCAGTCGCCCACGCGTAGTGCGTCTGAGTTACCTAGCGAAACGGTGGGAAATGGGGCGCCCTCTTCTTCCACTTTCAGCACCGCCAGGTCGGTAGAGGGATCGCTGCCTACAATCGTTGCCTCGTACTGCCGCTTGTCGTGCAGGGTTACGTTAATGGTGCGCGCCCCTGCAACCACATGTTCGTTGGTTACGATATATCCTTCGCTGTTGAGGATGACCCCACTGCCCACACTGCGCTGCGGACGCGGCATAAAGCGATCCATTTCGTTTCCATCAAACTGGAAGGAGCGTTCATTCCCAGAGCGTCCTGTCTCGATTTGGATGAACACAACCGCCGGTGTTACGCGTTCGGCTACCGTCCGAAACGCTTCGTTGAGCGTTGCCAGTTCGGGCATCGACGCCGGGGTGGCGCCGGTGTCGGCCTCAGAGGGCGTGTGCCCGTAGGAGGGGGCTGAATTGTCACCAAGCTCAATGCGTGGGCGGGGGGCGTCGTCCTCATCGGCAAGTTCGGAGGCCGAGGGCGATGTCCACAGCATGAACAGAATGCCAGTCAATAGCCCGACACATACCAAGCCGACGGCAATTCCGATTTGTAAAAGACGACGGGTAACCGGCATGGGAATGGGCTAATCTGCAGTGTAGAACGCGCCTATACAGTATAAAAAGCGCACAAGAAATCACCCACTGGGCAACCATATTGTTTCGTTTTGATAAAGGCGGGCGTATCGTGCAGCACGCTCTTCGTGTCCGTAGGCCGCAGCAACCGCCAGCCCGCGTGCCGGGTAGTCCGTGATAAACCCGTCTACACCGTACGTTATGAGCTGCTTCATAGCTGCAGGTGCATTAACCGTCCAGGGCAGCACCTGCATGTTGCGTACATGTGCGGCCTGAACCACGGTGCTATCCACCAGACGGTAATCGGGACTGTAGATGTGCGGCGTGTAGCCGAGAGCCTGGCAAGCGGCCTCAACGCCGCCCTCGTGGTCGCCTGCCACCAGTATCGACTGACGTATCGATGGGGCTGCGGTGCGCGTGTACTGCAGGGTACGCACATCGAATGATTGCAGCGTAACGCGGTCACAGACCCCCGCGGCATGCACCACATCCAGAAACCGTTGTGCAAACTCATCGGGCGGAGGCTGGTGCGTGCCTTCCCACTCCGGACGGCTTTTCGTTTCGATGTTGTAGAATACCGGTGCTCGTCCGATAGTGGCCGCGAGCGCTTCAGAGCGGGTGAGCACATCGTAGAGACGCGGCTTTATCGCCTGCATCGATGCCTGCTCGGGGAAATGGGGCGGCGTTTTGCATCCACAGTCGTAGGCAGCCACCTCGGCGTACGTCATCTGGTAGATGCTGGGCGGGTTGTCTTCTGGGAGGGAACTCCCATCGGGTGCAGTGCAAATGGCGGGATCCATCCAGGGCTCGTGTGATACGACCACTTCGCCATCCGTACTCACCACAATGTCGAGTTCCAGCGTAGGCACTCCCAGTGCAAGGGCACAGGCAAACGCCGGCCAGGTGTTCTCCGGACGCACGCCGCGGGCTCCACGATGGCCCTGCACATCAAACTGAGCCGGAACGCGAACAGGAGGGAATGTCGCTGAAGCAGTCATGGATGGATCGGTAAATGGGGGAGCGGATGAGACAGGCTGTCATTGCAGCAACGGCAATGGCAGCATCAAGATAGGGGACCGAGATCTACAAATCCACTTTTGGAGCCTGTTTGAGAGGGCCGCGACAGCACTCCGTGAAGAACCGCTAAGACCCCTTGTTGGGGAATGATTGTCCGCCTCAGAGTGGTTTTTGGGGGCACTTTTGCGTACATTGGTTTGTTAGGCAACTAACAGCCCTCTGCCTCTGATTGTGCGTTGCAGGGGGTTTTTCATTGTTACAACGAGTATCATACCCCTGGCAGCATGGAAGCAGACGACTCTCGCGTCATCCCTATCCAGATCGAGGAGGAGATGAAGTCCGCCTACATCGATTATTCGATGTCGGTGATTGTAAGCCGGGCGCTCCCCGATGTGCGCGATGGGCTTAAGCCCGTGCACCGCCGTGTGCTTTACGGCATGCACGAGCTGGGCCTTACGCAAGGATCGAATTACAAGAAGAGCGCCCGTATTGTGGGAGAGGTGCTGGGTAAGTACCACCCGCACGGCGACTCCTCAGTGTACGATACGCTGGTGCGTATGGCACAGCACTTTTCAATGCGCTATCCGCTGGTGGATGGCCAGGGCAACTTTGGCTCGGTTGATGGCGACTCAGCCGCAGCCATGCGTTATACCGAAGCCCGCATGGTGAAGATTGCCGAGCGCATGCTCGACGATCTCAACAAGGAAACGGTTGATACGCGCGAAAACTTCGACGGCACGCTCGAAGAGCCGACCGTACTACCTGCCGCGTTCCCAAACATGCTCGTAAACGGGGCCGATGGTATTGCGGTAGGAATGGCCACAAAGATTCCGCCCCACAACTTAGGCGAAGCCATCGATGCGGTGGTGGCCTACATCGACGACCCCGAGATTGACATCAGCGGGCTTATGCAGCACCTGCCTGCGCCCGATTTTCCCACGGGCGGCATCA
>CAZZCI010000050.1:0-12565 GCA_964653015.1 uncultured Rhodothermales bacterium | reverse complement strand
CAGCACACTTCGCCGCTACAAAACGCACGGACGCCCCGCCACCCAAGAAGATGACGGGGCGTAGTGCGACATACTAAAACGTCAGCTGGCGTCTACTCGGTCTTCACAGACGACTCCAGCTCTTCCTTCGTGGGTGCACCGTCGCCCGCAGAGCCGTTGCCCCCGATGGCTGCTTGCAGCTCTTCGAGTTCGGACTTCGAGCCGACCACGATGTCGCGGAATTCGCGCTGTCCGGTTCCGGCGGGAATCGGATGGCCTACCACCACGTTTTCTTTCAGTCCATAGAGCGGATCCTCCTTGGCCTGAATGGCGGCGTTGGTGAGCACCTTGGTGGTCTCCTGGAAGGACGCTGCCGACACGAACGAGTCGGTGGCCAGTGCAGCTTTCGTAATCCCCAAGAGTACGGGGCGCCCCACAGCAGGACGCGCCTCGCGCACCTCGATTTCGGGTTCGTCTGCACGCTTCAACTCGGAGTTGAGTTCGCGCAGACGGCGACGGCTCACGATCTCGCCGATCTTGACCTTGCTGGAACTGCTTGGGTTGGTAACCACAAACTTGTCGTGCAGGTCGTCGTTGACGCGGGCCATCTTGTGGCGGTCTACGACATCCTCTTCGAGGAAGTGCGTATCGCCTGTCTCCACAATGCTGACGCGCTTCATCATCTGACGGACAACCACCTCGATGTGCTTGTCGTCAATCTCGACGCCCTGCAGACGGTACACCTCCTGAATTTCGTTCAGCAGGTACTCTTGCACCGCACGCGGCCCTTTAATCTTGAGGATATCGTGGGGGGCAATGGTCCCGTCGGAGAGCGGGTCACCGGCTTGCACAAAGTCATTCTCGTGCACCAGCATGTGCTTCGAGAGCGAGACCATGTAGGTCTTCGTCATCTCGTCGTCGCGGCTAGACACGATCACCTCTTGCTTGCCGCGCTTACGATCGCCAAAGCTGACGATGCCGTCGATCTCGCTCACCTCGGCGGGATCCGACGGGGTACGCGCTTCGAAGAGTTCCGTTACGCGTGGCAAACCACCCGTAATGTCGCTCTGCTTGACGGTCTGACGCGGAATCTTAGCCAGCACCTGACCAGCCTGTACCGTTTCACCGGCATCAACCTGGATGCGGGCCTGCACCGGCATGTTGTACTCCCGCTCGTCTTCCTCGTCAATGCGCACAATAACCGCCGGTGTGACGGTACGCTTGCGGCTTTCGGTAATGACCTTCTCTTTGTGGCCCGTTTGCTCGTCGGTCTCTTCGCGGTAGGTGGTGCCTTCCATCATGTCTTCGTACTCCACCTCGCCATCGACCTCTGAGAGGATGACGCTGTTGTACGGATCCCAGGTCACCATCACATCGCCTTTCTCGATGTCCTGGCCTTCTTCAACCATGAGCTCGGCGCCGTACGGAACCACGTGCGTATTCTGCTCGCGTCCATCCTCATCGAGAATCACGATCTCGCCTTGACGCGTCAGCACAATTTCCGACGGGCCGCTGCCATCGTCGTACGAAACCGTCCGCAGGTTATTGAAGGCGACCTCGCCTCCAGACTTCGCCTGCAGCGTGCTTTCGGATGCGACCGCGCTGGCGGCTCCTCCAATGTGGAACGTCCGCAGCGTAAGCTGGGTGCCCGGCTCGCCAATCGACTGCGCAGCCACCACACCAACTGATTCGCCAACCTCGACCATGCGATCGGTACCCAGGTTGCGCCCGTAGCACAGTGTACATACGCCTTTCTCCGACTCGCAAGTGAGCACCGAACGGATCTCCACCTCTTCAATCGAGGTTTCGGCAATGCGCTTGGCGATCTGTTCGTCAATAAGGGTATTCGCCTCAGCAATAAGCTCGTCGGTCTGCGGATCGTACACGTCGTGCACAGTCACGCGACCAAACAGGCGTTTGCTAAGGGGCACCACCACTTCGTCGTTGTCGGTGAGCGCCGAGATCTCGATGCCGCGGAGGGTGCCGCAGTCATGCTCGGTGATGGTCACATCTTGCGACACATCGACCAGACGACGGGTTAGATACCCAGCATCAGCCGTTTTCAGCGCGGTATCGGCCAGTCCCTTACGCGCCCCGTGGGTGGAGATGAAGTACTCCAGCACAGAGAGCCCCTCTTTGAAGTTCGAGAGGATGGGGTTCTCAATGATTTCGCCGCCGCCTTCTCCGACGTTTTTCTGCGGCTTGGCCATAAGACCACGCATTCCGCCCAACTGACGGATCTGCTCTTTCGAGCCACGCGCCCCCGAGTCGGCCATCATGTAAATGGCGTTGAATCCTTCGCGGTGCTCTTTCAGCGTTTCAAACAGCACTTCAGAAACGCGGTTGTTCGTCTGCGTCCAGATGTCAATGACCTGGTTGTAGCGTTCACTGTCGGTCGTAAAGCCCATTTCGTAGTTAGACCGGACCTTCTCGACCTCGGCGTTGGCATCTTCGACCAGTTCCTCCTTCTTGTCGGGAACGACAATGTCGGACAGCGAGAACGTAATGCCTGAGGTGGTAGAGCGGCCAAAGCCCAATCGCTTCATTGCATCCAAGAACTCGGCGGTCTCTTTGAAGCCTGCCGTTTTCAGGATGCGCGAAATAATCGGGCGCATGTTTTTCTTCGTGAGCACCTCGTTCACAAACGGCACGCCCGCTGGAACGATCTCGTTGAAGAGCACACGGCCTACCGTCGTCTCCAAAATTTCGGTCGGATCATCGGGGCTACGCAGCTCAATTTTCGCATGGGTAGCTACAATGTCCTGGTCATAGGCCTGGCGCACCTCTTCTACCGACGCAAACCGGCGTCCTTCGCCTTTCTCCCCGTTTCTGGCCTTCGTCATGTAGTAGAGGCCCAGAATCATGTCCTGGGTGGGCACAGTGAGGGGCGACCCGTTGGCTGGACTCAAAATGTTGTGGCTGCTCAGCATGAGAATCATGCTTTCAAGGCAGGCCTCGTGCGAAAGCGGTACGTGCACAGCCATCTGGTCACCGTCGAAGTCGGCGTTGTAGGCGGTACAGACCAGCGGGTGCAGCTGAATGGCTTTCCCTTCAGTAAGCACCGGCTGGAACGCCTGAATGCCGAGGCGGTGCAGCGTAGGTGCACGGTTCAGCAGCACGGGGCGTCCCTGAATCACTTTCTCCAGGATGTCCCACACCGCTGCAGTACGTCGCTCCACATACTTCTTCGCGCTCTTCACCGTCTTCACAATGCCGCGCTCAATAAGGCGGCGTATGATAAACGGCTTAAAGAGCTCAACGGCCATCTCCTTCGGAATACCGCACTGGTGCAGTTCCAGGTCGGGTCCAATTACAATGACCGAACGGCCCGAGTAGTCAACACGCTTTCCAAGCAGGTTCTGGCGGAAGCGCCCTTGCTTGCCTTTCAGCATGTCGCTGAGGCTCTTCAGCGGACGGTTCGAGGAGCCGCGCACCGAATTGGATTTACGGCTGTTGTCAAAGAGAGAGTCCACCGCCTCTTGCAGCATCCGCTTCTCATTGCGCAGAATCACCTCAGGCGCTTTGATGTCGATCAGGCGCTTCAGGCGATTGTTGCGAATGATAACGCGCCGGTACAGGTCGTTTAGGTCGCTTGTGGCAAAGCGTCCCCCATCGAGCGGCACGAGGGGGCGCAGCTCCGGCGGAATAACCGGAATCACGCGCATGACCATCCACTCCGGACGGTTCTCGATGCGCTCGTTCGCGTCGATGAAGCCTTGCACGACGTTCAGACGTTTCAGCGCTTTGGCTTTGCGCTGTTGGCTTGTTTCGGTCTTGACCTGGTAGCGCAGCTCTTGCGCGAGGGTGGGCAGATCCAGCCGCTTGAGCATCGTTTCAACGGCCTCGCCCCCAATCATCGCAATAAACTTCTCGGGGTCCTCATCGGGCAGGCGGTTGTTGTCCTCCCGAATCTGGTAAAGGATGTTGAAGTACTCTTCTTCGGTGAGCAGTTGGTTCTCTTCTACTCCCAGGCGTTTGGCTGTGCCGGGCTGGATAACAATGTACTGCTCGTAGTAGATGACCTTCTCCAGGTCTTTGGACTTCAGCCCAAGCAGGTGGCCAATTTTGTTGGGCAGCGTTTTGAAGTACCAGATGTGAACCACGGGAACGCTGAGCTTAATGTGGCCCATGCGTTCACGCCGCACCGCTTTGCGGGTCACCTCTACGCCACACCGGTCGCAGATAATGCCTTTGTAGCGGATGCGCTTGTATTTGCCACAGTGGCACTCATAGTCTTTGACCGGGCCAAAGATTTTTTCGCAGAAGAGACCGCCCATCTCCGGCTTAAACGACCGGTAGTTGATGGTCTCTGGCTTCAACACCTCTCCGTACGACCGCTCCAGAATGTCCTCTGGAGAAGCCAGGTTGATGGAGATCTTGTCGAAGTCTTTGTCGATGTCCTTCGTATTTCCGTAAGGCATGTAGCGTAAGCAGTTTGAGAGTGGCGAATGGCGATACGTGCCAAGCCGCATTGGGGCTGCCGGGTCGTTGGCGAGGTACGGCCCCGACCCGGCAGGCAATGCACACGGGGATTAGTCGAGGTTGACCTCAAGCCCAAGCCCCTGCAACTCGCGAATGAGCACGTTGAAGCTCTCGGGGACGTTGGGCGACGGCATGTTCTTGCCTTTCACGATCGACTCGTAAGCGCGCGAACGTCCTTGCACATCGTCCGACTTGTAGGTGAGCATCTCTTGCAGCGTATGGGAGGCGCCGTAGGCGTAGAGCGCCCACACCTCCATCTCCCCGAGCCGCTGGCCGCCAAACTGAGCTTTTCCGCCCAGGGGCTGCTGCGTGATGAGGCTGTACGGCCCAATCGAACGTGCGTGCATCTTGTCGTCGATAAGGTGGCTGAGCTTCATCATGTAGATTTGGCCCACCGTGGTTTTCTCGTCGAACGGCTCTCCGGTCTGCCCGTCAATAAGCTGGGCCTTCCCGTCGCGTGGCAAGCCAGCCTCTTCGAGCTTGTCGGCAATGTCGTCCATCGTGGCGCCATCGAACACAGGCGTGGCGAACTTCTTACCGAGCTTGTCGCCCGCCCAGCCCAGAAGCGTCTCGTAAATCTGACCGAGGTTCATCCGCGACGGCACCCCGAGCGGATTCAAGACAATGTCTACCGGCGTTCCGTCTTCAAGGTGGGGCATATCTTCGACGGGGACAATTTTGGCGATGACGCCCTTGTTACCGTGGCGCCCGGCCATCTTGTCGCCCACCGAAATTTTGCGTTTGCGCGCCACATACACCTTGGCCATCTGCACGATGCCCGCGGGCAATTCGTCGCCCATTTCAACCTGGTGTTCTTGGCGCTTGGCTTTGCCATCAACTTTGCGGCGGCGCACCTTGTAGTTGCGCAGCAGCGTAGCCACCTTCTCGTTGAGGTCATCGTTGTCGGTGAACGCTGTCTTGGTACTGAGCGCGTCAGGCTCCACATCGCTCAGCGCATCGCGGGTCAGCTCGGCGCCTTCCGTCAGCACCACATTGCCTTCTCGATCTTCAATGCCGCCGGTGCTTTTTCCACCAACGAGATGGAAGAACTTGTCCCAGAACCGGCTGTTCAGGTCGGCCACCTCGCGCTCGTGACGCTTTTCAATCGCTTCTAAACGCTTCTCCTCCATTTTCTTGGAGGCCGGATCAAGCTGGCGACGGCTGAACAGTTTCGTGTCAATCACGACCCCATCCATACCGGGCTTGGCCTTCAGGGAGGCGTCTTTTACGTCGCCCGCCTTGTCGCCAAAGATAGCGCGCAGCAATTTCTCTTCAGGGGTAGGATCGGTTTCGCCCTTAGGCGTAATCTTCCCTACGATAATATCGCCCGGGGTTACCTCGGCACCAACGCGGATGATACCGCGCTCGTCGAGGTCCTTCGTGGCCTCCTCCGAGACGTTGGGGATCTCACGGGTAAGCTCTTCTTCGCCACGCTTCGTATCGCGCACTTCGTGCTCGAACTCCTCGATGTGCACCGAGGTGTACACGTCGTCGGCCACGAGGCGCTCGCTAATTACGATGGCATCCTCAAAGTTGTACCCGTGCCAGGGCATAAACGCACAGAGCACGTTCTTGCCGAGTGCAAGCTCGCCTTTCTCCGTAGCGAATCCTTCGGTCATAACCGTACCGTCTTCCACTTTGTCGCCCACTTGCACGATGGGCTTTTGGTTCATGCAGGTGTCTTGGTTGGTACGGCGGAACTTGGTAAGCTTGTACTCGCGCACCGGCTCACCAAATGTGAGGTCGTCTTTGGCGGCATCTTCCTCGTAGCGCACGACAATCCGCTCGGCATCTACGTATTCGACTTCGCCTTTCCCTTCGGCCACAATAACGGCTCGCGAGTCTTTAGCAGCACGGCCTTCAAGACCGGTACCCACGATGGGCGAATCGCTACGCAAGAGCGGCACGCCCTGGCGCTGCATGTTCGATCCCATCAGCGCACGGTTGGCGTCATCGTGCGAAAGGAAGGGCACCAGGCTGGCCGAGGGCGACACAATCTGATTGGGCGAGACATCCATGTACTCGACCTCTTCCGGCGGCACAATTGGGAAATCGCCTCGGTATCGGCACGTTACCTGATCGGTCTGGAAATTGCCGTCTTGGTCGATCGGGGCGTTCGCCTGTGCAATGATGGCATGGTCTTCCTGATCGGCCGAGAGGTATTCTACCTCTTCGGTAACGACGCCGTCTTTTACTACGCGGTAGGGGGTTTCGATAAACCCGAAGTCGTTGATAACGCCATGCACACAGAGCGACGAGATCAGACCAATGTTGGGTCCCTCTGGCGTCTCAATGGGGCACAAACGTCCGTAGTGGGTGTAGTGCACATCGCGCACCTCAAACCCGGCCCGCTCACGCGTCAAACCACCCGGCCCAAGTGCCGAAAGGCGACGCTTGTTGGTGAGTTCAGCCAGCGGGTTGGTCTGGTCCATGAACTGGCTCAGCTGGTTCGTACCAAAGAACGTGTTGATCACGCTCGAAATGGTACGGGCATTAACCAGGTCTTGAGGCGTAAACTTGTCAGCATCCCGCAGATTCATGCGCTCCTTGATGGTGCGCGACATGCGAGCGAGCCCCAGCGAAAACTGCGACCCAAGCTGCTCGCCTACCGTCTTGACGCGGCGATTGCTCAAGTGGTCGATGTCATCGGCAGGACTGTTGCCGTTTTTGAGTTTGATGAGCTCACGCACAATGCCGACCACATCGTCGCGGGTTAGCACGGTAGTATCCGGATCCACATCAATGCGCAGACGGCTATTGATGCGGTGACGACCTACATCACCAAGGTCGTAGCGCTTGTCAGAGAAGAAAAGCCGCTCCAGCGCGTTACGGGCCGACTCTAGGTCGGGCGCTTCGGATCCGCGCAACTGGCGGTAGATTTCGCGCAGCGCCTCTTCTTCGTTGTGGGTTGAATCTTTCTTAAGCGTATCAACGAGGGTACTCATATCGTCCTCGTCTTCGGCTCGCTCTTCGCGCACCAGATAGATACGCCCCACATTGTGCTCATCGAGCACCTCCCAATCTTCCTCTTCAAGCGTATGCTCGGCAGGAAGCAGCACCTCGCGCTCGATCTCTTCTTCGACGACCTCACCCGTGTCCTCGTCGATAATTTCGATCTTGCGCTCGATCGTCACTGACGTAGCCAGCTCACGATCGATGTGCTCCTCAAACTCCTCCTCGCTGCCGATCTCTACCGTGTCGGCAAGGTCAAACAGACGGATGATCTCATCATCGGAGGAGACGCCAAGGGCACGAAGCAGCGTGGTGACGGGCACCTTCTTTTTACGATCGATGTATGCCCACAACACGTTGCGGATATCGGTTGAGAACTCCATCCACGAGCCCCGGAAAGGAATCACGCGGGCCGAGTAAAGTTGTGTTCCATTCGAGTGCACATCCGTCCCGAAGAAGAGGCCGGGACTCCGGTGCAACTGCGCAACGATTACGCGTTCTGCACCATTAACCACGAACGTACCGCGGTCGGTCATGAACGGAAGGGTACCTAGGTACACCTCCTGCTCGATGGCTTCAATGGCCTCATCGTCGCCGTCCTCTTCTTTGCTAGAGAGGCGCAGGGTAGCCTTCAGCGGGACTGAAAAGGTGAGGCCTTGTGCGATGCACTCCTCAATGGTATGCTTGGGGGCATCGAGGCCGTACTTGACAAACTCAAGTGTGTAGCGTTCGCGGCTATCCTGGATGGGGAAGTGCTCGTTAAAGACTTCCTGCAGGCCTTCGTTTTCACGATCTTCGGGTGGGACATCGTCTTGCACGAAGTCATGAAACGACTTCAGTTGGATGTCCAAAAAGTCAGGATAATCCCAGACAGCTGGAATGCGGGCGAACGATTCACGCTCGGCAGGCTTTTCCAGATGGCCGTTCGTAACGATATTGCCGTTAAGCAGAGTGGGCATAAGCGGGGTAAACTCCTCAAACAGTTGGGGAATACACGCAAGCGTGCAATGGGTGATAAACGCGGGTTACAGTGGCAGACGAACAGGTGCCCGCAGGCAGGCACATAGCAGCCATGCAGCAGATATGGGGCCGCTCATCCGGGTGCGAAGGGCACGTAGTACGGAATACGGAAGGTGTAAAAGCGACAGAAGCTGCAATACCAAGAGTGCGTTCGTCCACAGGAAGGATTCGCCGCGCGTCTCGCAGGCTCCACCATAGGGATTGTGATAGATCCTTGGAGCATAGCAAACAAGGGTACGACCGCTCTATACCGTTGTTTCGGCGCCAATTCTTAACACACAATCCATACAATATAACGGGGTGGAGCAGCTTTGCTCCATTGCAATCGAACACCAAGAGCCCACCCTAAACGGGTCGGCTCTTGGCGACTGAGTCGTCAGATTGCGCTACCGTCTAGCGTCAATCTGTATGGTCGATGCCGTTTCTCGGGCATCTAGTGGGGTTATTTCAGTTCAACCTCACCACCTGCATCTTCGAGCTGTGCTTTGAGCTCGTCGGCTTCTTCGCGCGGCAGGCCTTCCTTGACCGGGCTTGGAGCTTCATCCACCACCGCTTTGGCTTCTTTGAGGCCAAGTCCTGTTATGGAGCGTACTTCCTTAATCACGGCAATTTTGTTACCGCTTACGCCCGTCAGGACCACGTCAAATTCGGTTTGCTCTTCGCCACCGTCGGCGCCGTCGCCACCGCCAGCACCCGGAGCAGCAACCGCTACGCCTGCAGAAGCAGGTTTGATGTCGTATTCTTCTTCGAGGTAATTTGCAAGTTCGCTGGCTTCTTTGATCGTGAGGCCAACGAGTTGTTCAGCGAGTTCTTGAATGTCTGCCATAAGAGTATCAGATTCCTGCAGCGGTCTGTGCACCCGGTGAAGAGGGCACTGCGCTGCACATTAAGGGGATAACGAGAGGGTAGCATGCGAACATGCATGCGTTGGTACATGACAGCATAACAGCTGCACATGCAAGAGGACAAAGACGCCCGATGCGTTATGCATCGTCTTCGCCTTCGGCCATGCTCTGGATGGCACCGGCCAGCGTACTGGCAGGACCTGTAAGAGCACCCGCAATGTTTTGCGACGGGGCCATCAGCAGTCCAACGATGTCGCCAATGAGTTCTTCGCGCGACTTCAGCTTCGAAAGCTCATCAAGTGCGTCGGCTCCTTCGTAAAGGGTGCCTTCAATGTAGGCCACCTTTAGTTCGGGACGTTCTACATCGGCATCATCCAGAAAATCTTTGAGGACCCGCGCCGGCTTAGCAGGATCATCGCTAAAGGCCGCAGCGGTAGGTCCGGAAAAGTGCTCAGCGAGCACTTCAATGTCACTATTTTCGACCTGATCGAGCGCAATCTGCGCCAGGGTGTTTTTGCAGACCGTGTACTCGACATCGGCTTCGCGGAAGCGAGCACGCAGCTCATTGGTTTGCTCAACCGTAAGCCCCGCAAAGTTGGTCAAGTAAATGATCGGGGTTGATTCAAATCGTTCGCCCAGATCGTCGATGATCTCGGCTTTTTTTGCACGGGAAAGAGGCATAACAAAAGGATATCCAGAAACGTGAGAACCAGAGGGTGGCGGCAGGCCATGCATGCCCGTTAGCGCGTAGCAGCAAGTACGGTGCTGCGATCGACCTCAACGGGGGGCCCCATGGTTGCTGAAAGCGTGGCCGACCGAATGTACAGCCCTTTGGCCGACACCGGACGCAGGCGCATCACTTCTTTCAGGAACGCTTGCGCATTTTCTGCAAGGTCATCTTCAGAAAACGACGCTTTGCCGATGGATGTGTGCAGGTTGCCGTGCTTGTCTACGCGGAACTCGATCTTGCCGGACTTCACTTCGTCAACAGTTGCGGCCACATCCATGGTAACGGTGCCGCTTTTAGGATTCGGCATCAGGCCACGCGGTCCAAGAATACGCCCGAGACGTCCCACTTGGGCCATCACATCGGGCGTCGCAATTACCACGTCGAAATCCAGCCAGTTCTCGTTCTGAATGCGCTCAACGTACTCGTCGAGGCCCACATAATCGGCACCAGCTTCTTCGGCTTCGGCCTGTTTGCTTTCGTTGGCAAGCACCAGCACCACTGTTTCTTTGCCGGTCCCATGCGGAAGCACAACCGCGCCCCGCACCATCTGATCGGCATGTCGGGGATCAACCCCAAGACGTAAGTCCAGGTCGATGGATTCGTCAAAGCCAGCAGTGGCGGTCTTCTTCACCAGCGCAGCCGCTTCGTTCAGCGTAGACGGCGATGACTCCTCTTCAAGAAGCGCATTCGCGTCGGTATATCGTTTTCCTCGTTTTGCCATAAAATTAGGGGGTTATGCGGTTCGTACGCCTACACAAGCAGGCTCCCGCATGTTCAAAAGATACGTTCAGATCACACCAACTTGTCGCGCACGACGTGCCGGGTTGGCTGTTGCGCAGCAACGTAGCGTTACTCGGGCTTATCGCTAACGGTAATCCCCATCGAACGGGCCGTTCCTGCGATCATGTGCGCGCCTTGCTCAATCGTGTGTGCGTTCAGGTCCTCCATCTTCCGCTCTGCAATAGCGCGGCAGTCATCCCACGACACATCAGCCACTTTCTGGCGCAGAGGGTCTCCGGCGCCGCTCTCAATGCCTGCCGCTTCCTTCAGCAGCACAGAGGCTGGTGGACTCTTGACGATAAAGTCGAACGACCGGTCCATGTAGACCGTGATCACGACCGGGAGCAGCAGCCCCATCTGGTCTTGGGTTTCGGCGTTGAACTTTTTGCAGAACTCCATGATGTTCACACCATGTTGCCCCAGTGCAGGACCAATGGGGGGGGCAGGGTTTGCTTGTCCTGCTTTGATCTGCAGTTTAATCTGTGTATTTACTTGCTTAGCCATAACAGTTGGGGCGGTTCAGACGCCAATGCGGCTCCCGCCAATGCGTTGGTAAAAGTATCGAGGATGCAGAACAAACGGCGGACCCTGCTGTGCGTCAGCAACTCCGCCGTGCTATAAGCCACCCAGATAAAGCCTGTGCGGCATGTACAAAACTATTCGTCGTGTTCGACCTGCAGATAATCGAGCTCCACCGGCGTTTTCCGCCCGAAGATAGAGACCATTACCCGCACTTTCATTTTTTCGGGGTAGACCTCCTCCACAAAGCCATTGAAGCTATCGAACGGCCCATCAACTACTTTGACAGGGTCGCCCACCTTGAAGGGAATTTCAGGCTGCTCGCCCATTTCTTCAGCGCGGTCCATCCGCCCTAAGATGCGTTGCACCTCGTCAGGACGCAGAGGGGTCGGGTCGTCGCCTGTACCGGAGGTTAGAAATCCGATCACCGAGGGAAGCCCCGTAGCCATATGCTGCAACCGGTCGGTCATGGTGGCATGCAGCAGAATGTATCCTGGAAAGAAGGTCTTTTCTTTCGTCTTTTTCTTGCCACCGCGCATCTCAAAGACGGTTTCGGTGGGGATAAGCACCTCATCAACCAGGTCTTCAAGGTCTAACCGTTCCATTTCGCTTTCCAGGAAACGACGCACTTTCTTTTCATGCCCCGAGAAGGTACGGAGCACAAACCATTTTTTCATGTCGTTTCCGCCGGGCATAGAAGGAGGGTGGGGTTGATACGTGACAGATTGAGCTGGACGATGCGCTCTCTTGGGGCAAGCGTCCCAAGGAATCAGACTCGGAGAGCCTGTTGAGAGATTAATAGATCATCTCCATAATGGTGCTGATAATCTGGTCCGCCACAAAAATGAACCCAGAGATCATGACCGTTCCTAGCAGCGTAATTAGCGTGCTGCTGATGAGCTCATCGCGGCTTGGCCAGCTCACTTTTTTCATTTCGGACACGACGTCCTGTATGTAATCACGAATCCATTTCATAGCGTAGGCAGGCTCGTTAACGATCGCAGGCGCCCGAACGTAGGCCCTGCGAGAAAGAAACACGAAAATGCACGGGTGGCAGGACTTGAACCCGCAACCGGCGGTTTTGGAGACCGCTGCTCTGCCAATTGAGCTACACCCGTGTGGGGGAGGATGCACGAGGCTCCTCCCAGATTGTTCGCTGCGTGCGGTACACGAAGCGTATTATCTATGTGTTAGTCTAGAATCTCAGTGACGACGCCCGCGCCCACGGTGTGTCCGCCTTCGCGGATCGCAAACCGAA
>CAZZCI010000049.1:6035-12573 GCA_964653015.1 uncultured Rhodothermales bacterium | reverse complement strand
GCCGGGGATGCAAGCGGTCCCCGGCTATGGGATTCCTTAGCCCGGAGTCAGATACAGAGCGTTCCCATGAGCGATTGCCTCTTACATGCCCAGGCCAACTCATCCCTCTGTCTCCCCCATGTACACACTTCCTGCTTCGATGCGCAACAAATGATGATCGGTAGGTACCCATCGTGCCCCTCCTTCTGCTTTTTCCTCCTCCGTACCGATGTGCGAAACACACCCCGATTCGACTCCCATCAAATAATGGTCATAGACATATTCGGTTAGCTCAGCGGAGGTGTTAGATCGGGTGGTAACCGTAAGAAACGCGAGATTCCCTTCAAGCGCATTGAGTTGTGTAACTCGGCTGTAGTTCTCTTCTTGTAAGATTGAGCGGCGCCCATCCTCGTATTCGAATGTAGGCTGTTCAAAATTGTCAATCTCTAAAACCTTCCGGAGTGTATGATCAGCGCCATACACATACAACCGTGGAATGATATCGTAGTGCACCGCATATGACCCGTCATCGAAAGACACCAGACTGCTGTTTCGCGTAAAGAACTCATTCACGAGCCAGGCTTCAGTCTGATACGCTTCGCCAAACGAGTCGATGTGGTCACCAGACATATCTACGCGATGGATAGCTCCAGAGAGTGAACTGATCTCGGTCTCACCACGCAAGGGCAACATGCCTGTTGTGACGAAGTGATCGTCTGCCATCGCCAAAGCCGTCGGTTGAAACTCAACCCGAATGTCTTCCTCGTGGTCACAGACACCCGACGCACAGAAAAACGACGCGATTCGTTGTGTGCCCATTGCTATGTAAGCCCTGCGGGCATCTACAGCCACATCCGTTGGAAAATTGATTTCGCCGGGCCCCTCTCCAGCTTTGGCTATGAGCGAAGCCGTATCCGTTGCGCGATGATAAGATGATAAACTGAGGACTTAGATGTTGGAGGTTTGGTGTCGGTCACGATTATGTGGTCCGCATCCATAGAGACAACACGAACCATTTGGTGTTCGCTCACATCAATAGGTATGCGCTTCAGATCGGTCTGCTCTTCGTGGATATGCTGCTGTAAAGCGCGCAGCGATTCTGGAATATCTGCCAGGTCACAGGCATCGGCTTCTTTGGCCTGAAGAGGGGAAGTATCTGCATGAGGGATTTGATCAGGGATGGGATGCGTTTCTTCGTTCACCGATTGAGCGCCCTCAGATTGGTTTTCCGAGTCTGTACTACATCCCGTCCACATCGCTATAAGTCCGCAAAAAACTGCACACCAGAAGAAACGACTCATATCAATTGGAGAATATGAAAGCACATGAGGTACGAGTAAAGGTACTTGCACTGGTATCTAAGTGCAACTTTAGAGTAGACGATTACGACAAAGGAGAGCAGAAGGCCATCCGGTTGTAACTGGCATCTTGAATCCCACTTTTCCTGTTTCCATGACATGCAATCAGCCATTCACACCCCATCAATCCACGTAATGTTGTGTTGACGTCAGAGCCAACCGCTGCAGGCGACCGACAAACGGGGATCTTCCCGAGACATTGTCACTTTTCAATACCGTGTCGTACTGCCACCCTGGCCTTGCCATCTTTCTTTTCCTGACTGTGTTCTGCTCATATGCCAACCTCTGATCCGTCGTACAACGTGTTTGCCGCGCGAAGCCAACCACTCGACGCGGTATTTAACCCCACCAACGTAGCGGTGATTGGCGCCAGCGAAACGCCCGGAAGCGTGGGACGCACCCTGCTGTGGAACCTGATTAGCAATCCGTTTGGCGGCACCGTCTTTCCCGTCAACCCGAAGCGCAGCAGCGTTTTGGGCATTCAAGCCTACGATGACATTGCCGATATCCCCAAGCAGGTAGACCTTGCCGTCATTGCCACTCCGGCCCGCACCGTACCCGGCATCGTGCGCGACTGCGGCGAAGCAGGCGTTGATGGCATCATCGTCATCTCAGCTGGCTTTCGTGAGGTGGGCGAAGAAGGAGCAGCCCTTGAACACGAAATAGCCGCACACGCCGCCAACTACGATATGCGCATCGTAGGCCCCAACTGCCTCGGCGTGATGCGCCCAAAAACCGGACTCAACGCCACGTTTGCCGGTGCAATGGCTAATGAAGGCAACGTCGCTTTCGTAAGCCAGAGTGGGGCCCTGCTCACTTCCATTCTGGACTGGAGCTTTAGCACCAACGTCGGCTTCAGCGCGTTCGTATCCATTGGGTCCATGCTGGATGTGGACTGGGGCGACATCCTCTACTACCTGGGCGACGATGCCGCCACCGAAAGCATTGTGCTGTACATGGAGTCGATTGGAGATGCGCGGTCGTTCCTCTCGGCTGCACGCGACGTGGCCCAACGCAAGCCCATCATCGTTATCAAAGCCGGACGCACCGACGAGGCCGCCGAAGCCGCGGCGTCGCACACCGGCACCCTTGCGGGTAGCGATGCTGTGCTCGATGCGGCCTTTCGGCGCACCGGCGTCCTGCGCGTCGACGACATCAACAACCTGTTCTACATGGCCGAAGTGCTGGCTAAACAGCCCCGTCCTGATGGTCCCAACCTGAGCATCGTAACCAACGCGGGCGGTCCCGGTGTGCTCGCTACCGACGCCCTCATTGGTGGAGGCGGCCAGCTCACTCCGCTCTCCGACGACACCCGCGACGCCTTCGACGAGCGTTTTCCTGCCGCCTGGAGCGGCAACAACCCCATCGACATCCTCGGCGATGCCAGCCCACAACGCTACGCCGATGCGCTCGAAATCGCCGCCAACGACGATAACAGCGACGGCTTGCTCGTGGTGCTGACCCCGCAAGCCATGACCGAACCCACTAAAACCGCCGAGATGCTGCGTCCGTATGCGCGAGGCAACACCAAGCCGATTCTGGCCAGTTGGATGGGCGGCGACGCGGTAGCGCGCGGCAACAACATCCTGAATCAAGCGGGCCTGCCCACCTTCTCCTATCCCGACACCGCCGCCCGCGTGTTCAACAACATGTGGCGGTACAGCTACAACCTGCGCGCGCTTTACGAAACGCCTCGACTGCCCACCAACGGCACCGACGGCCCGGATCGCGAAACCGCATCGGCTCTGGTGGAAGCGGCTCATGACGAAGGCCGCACCCTGATGACCGAGTATGCGTCCAAAAAGCTGCTGGATGCCTACCAGATCCCAACCGTAGAAACACACGTTGCTACCACCCCGGACGACGCTGTGGATGCTGCCGAGCAGATTGGCTATCCGGTGGTGCTGAAGCTGCACTCGCACACCATCACCCACAAAACCGATGTGGGCGGTGTGCGCCTCAACCTGCACACCCCCGATGCCGTGCGCCAAGCCTTTGACGCTATCGAAGCGGGCGTATCTGCCGATGGGTTCGACGGGGTGACCGTGCAAGACATGGTGGATACCGACGGCTACGAGCTCATCATTGGCAGCAGCGTAGACCACCAGTTCGGCCCCGTACTGCTCTTTGGGACCGGCGGATCGCTCGTGGAGGTGTTCGAAGATCGTGCGCTGGGGCTGCCCCCCTTGAACACCACGCTGGCCCGCCGCATGATGGAGCAAACGCGCATCTACGAAGCCCTGCAAGGCGTGCGTGGACGCGATCCGGTAGACCTCGATCAGCTTGCTGCGCTCTTAGTACGCTTCAGCCAGCTTGTGGTAGAACAGCCCCGCATCAAAGAAATCGACATCAATCCGCTGCTGGCCGATGGCGACCGGCTCGTCGCACTGGATGCACGCGTGGTGCTGCACCCTGCCGACACAGAAGACGACGACCTGCCCCGGCCCGCCATCCGCCCGTATCCACACCAATACGAATACACCTGGACGACAAAAAACGATACGGATGTCAAAATCCGCCCGATTCGTCCAGAAGACGAACCCAAACTGGTGGATTTCCACAAGGCGCTTTCAGAGCGCAGTGTGTACCTGCGCTACGCCAACCTCATGAAAATCGACCAGCGGGTGGCCCACGAGCGGCTCTCGCGGCTCTGCTTTATCGACTACGACCGCGAGATGGCGCTGGTCGCCGAACGGCCCGATGCCGACGGCACCCCCGAGATTGTGGGGGTTGGACGCATCACCAAACGCCCCGGCCATAACGAGGCCGAGTTTGGTATGCTGGTTATCGATTCGGTGCAGCGCGAAGGCATCGGCACCGAGCTTCTGCGCCGCCTTGTACAGGTCGGTCGCGACGAAGGACTCGACCGCATCACCGCCGACATCTTGCGCCAAAACACCGCCATGCAGCGCGTCTGCGAAAAGCTGGACTTCGAGATCATCTACCCCGAAGACTTTAGCGATGAGATGGTGAAAGCCGTGCTGGAACTGGAGTAGTAACGCAGTGCCAACGCCATTCGCCTCAAAGATGGCCGGGGATGCAAACAGTCCCCGGCTATGGATTTGACTGACATTGCACCGTTCTCTAGCCCGAGATCAAAAGCGTAGCGGATATCCCGGGCGGTTATCGAACCACGCTAAACAGATATTAGACCGAGCCCCCATAGTTATTTAGGGGGCTCTTTCCCATTGAAGCCGGACCTGGGCTACTGACCTCCATGTAACTTCTCCCCTCAAACTATTGACTGGAAGCGCTTTTGTTAGTATACTGTAAATCATTGTGTGAACACTGTAAAGCTAGTGGCAAAAGAAAGCGTATACTAACCACCAAATATCATACGACATGAAACGCATTGTTACAACAGCGTGTGCGCTCGTACTCGTATTACTGATCGGCTGGAGCTCCCATGTCCAGGCTCAAAACGTACAGGGAACGGTTCTTGACTCAGCGGATGAGCCGCTTCCAGGCGTGAACGTGTCCATTGTAGGCACCTATCGTGGCACGACGACCGACGCACAGGGACGCTTCGCCCTCAACGTATCATTTGACGACGGGCCGGTTACCCTCAGGTTTACGTTTGTTGGATACGAAACTACCCAGCAAACCCTTGAGGCCCCCACAACAGACCTTCAGGTCAACATGCGGGAAAGTGTGTTTCGAGGCGACGAAATCATCGTATCCGCCTCACGTGTAGATGAGCGCATTTTAGAAACGCCTGTCACGGTAGACCGACTTTCGGCCCAGGACCTGGCCACTCGCCCCTCCATCGAACTCATGTCGAGCATGGAAACGCTCAAAGGCATTGACGTAAGCCGGTCGAGCATGCTCATCAGCAGCCTGTCTACACGCGGGTTCAACAGTGCCAAATCCGAACGCCTCATTCAACTGGTGGATTACACCGATTACCTGTCGCCCTCGCTGTCGATATACCCCGGTAACATATCAGGCCCGCCCGAAATCGACATTGCGAGTGTGGATGTGATTCACGGGGCGAACTCGGCCCTCTATGGGGCCAATGCGTTTAACGGCGTGGTTATCATGAACACCCGCGACCCGTTCGAAGATCAGGGCATTGAACTGGATGTGCGCGGGGGCACCCGCGATATGTACGACATCTCAGGACGCTACGCCGAAACGTTTGGCGATCGGTTCGCCGTAAAGCTGGTTGGACGGTTCATGCGCGCCGATGAGTTCATCAGCAGCAACTTCGACCCCCACCCCACAACGGTCATCCCCTCGAACAACGACCCCGACGCGGCCCCTGGACGCGGATTCGATGCGGTGAACCGATATGGCGTGGTTCACTTAAACAGCCCGTTTAACAACGTGTGGGAGCAAACGCAAAATGCCCTACCTGGCAGCTTCAACACCGATTACGGCGTCGATCTCTCGGAAAATAACATCTTCACCCCGGGCTTCACCGAGGCCTCGCTCGTACCCAACAACTTCCGTGCAGGCATGTGGCAGGTCAGCCCCACCGTCAGCGTGCTGCTTAGCGACGATATCAAAGCCACCTATTGGTATCGCTATGCCGAAGGGCGCGGCATCTACCAGAGCTCGAACCGTTTTCTCTTCGACGACATCGGCATCAACACGCACTCGCTGTCGCTGGAAAGCAATGACTGGACCGTGCGCGCCTATCGTACCGCAGACAAACCGGGCGATACCTTCGACATGAACCTGCTGGGCACGTTCATGAATCAGCAGCCGTACCGCATGTCCAGCAATCCGACCGCAACCGAGGCCGAGTTTGCGTCTCAACTGCAGGGCCTTGCTATTCCGTACGCCGCCGCGTATGTGCACATCTATGGAACGGCCTACCGACGCGCCACTGAAGACATGGGACTTTCTGGCGATGAGGCGTTCCTTTATGCGCAAGAGCAAGCCGCCTCGGTATTGCCCCAGGCTGGGGAAGAGCGGTTTGATATCGCCCGTGAGCGTGCCTTCCAGCCCACCGCAACAGGCGTAAGTCCGGTGTTCGACATCGACTCGCAGGTGTATCATGTAGAGGGGCAATACACGCTCGAATCCGACATTGCGGATGTGACGGTGGGCGCGAACTACCGGCAGTTTCGGCTCACCTCCAACGGCACGCTCTTTACCGATGGACCCAACGCTTCGCCACTGCAGGGCAATGAAGGAGACACGCGGGCTGTACGCGATGGCATCGATAACTACGAATACGGCGGGTTTTTGCGCCT
>CAZZCI010000049.1:0-5935 GCA_964653015.1 uncultured Rhodothermales bacterium | reverse complement strand
CGCGGTGCGGTAAATCTGGGCTTCAACACGCCCGAGCATAAGTTCAATGTGGGAGCACGCGGCGAGTTGTTTGGCCGCCTGACCTACAACACCAATGTGCGCTGGCACGACGACTACATCTACCAGATGCCGTTTGCGGAAGGGACCATTGAGAGCTCTGCGGTCATCAATGCGCAGGTCGGATACAACTTCCCCGAGCTACGCACCACCGTCAACCTGGGCGGCACGAACCTCACCGACGCCAACAACATCACGGCTTACGGATCCGCCCCCATGGGACGCATGCTGTACCTGGGTGTGACCGTCTCGTATTGATTGGACGCTGAAAGTCCCTTTCGAGTATGGCCATCAGTAGAGTGAGGACGGAACGAGGAAAGTAGTACGCTGGTAGGTTATTGTCAGTCACTCAAAATTATTTGATCTTGAAAAGTGACTCATAGTACCATGAAGTCGTCTGAAAATGCTTTTGCATCTGCCAAAAAAAAGCGCAGAGCCTTTCTGAAAGGTGCTGGCAGCGTTCTTGGCATTAAGTCGCATTTGCCCGTTAAGAAATATACGCTACAGGAGGCTATCCAACACGATTCCGAAATGTTTTGGCATGACTTTGCAAGAGCAACTGTAGCTTTGCGGGAAGAACTGTCTCCAGACCAGAAAGCTGTCTTGGAGGATAAAATCATTGAGTCAGGCGCGACAGTCCATCGCTCTAATGTAATGTAATTGGCCCTTCCTCTTTGCAATGGAAAAAGCAAAACCATCCAGCGAAAAGAGTGAAAACAAAGGCTCTTCCTCAGATGCTGATAAGGGGAAGCCTGAAAATAGCGGTGAAAGACAAGAAGGAAAGGTTCCTGCAGAGTTGTTGGCAGAGGCGCTAGATGTAGATGATCCAGAAAAGCAGCGACAGATCGAAGCTACTTTCAAGCGGGTTTCGATGTCGGGTCCTTTTCCGCCTCCGAGTATCCTGGACGCGTACAACAGCACAGTTGAAAATGGAGCAGAGCGCGTGATGGGATATACCGAACGCGAACAGTCGCATCGGTTCGAAGTGGACAACGCGACGATCAAGTACTACTCGCGTGGACAAACGTTTGGTTTTGTACTCGGACTGGTGGGAGTAGTTGGTGGATTGATACTTGCATTGCTAGGGCAAGGACTCGTTGGCTTCGCCGCGTTTTTCAGTAGCCTGGCTGCATTAGTGGGGGTTTTTGTGTACGATAAAGCCACATCTGAGGAATCGGTTTAGCGTGTGATACATACCCATCCATACCCTTACGCCGGGCTGGGCAACTCGGCTTTTTTGACGTTTACCGGCTTTGCGGCGGCGGGCTCTTCAGCGGAGGCCTCGGCAATGGTTTGCGTGGGAAGAGACGCTGAGGGCAACTGAATATCCGACGCGTCGGGGTTGAAGTTGAGCATCACCTCTAGCACGCCCTCCTTCGTCTCCTCCTGCATAAGCAAATGGCGCAGCTTGCTGGCGTTGCGAAAGCCTTTGAAGTAACCGCTGTAGTTCTTGCGCATCTCCAGGACCCCGGTGCGCTCGCCCAGCCATTCGCATTTGAGCGATAGGTGTTCGGCCACGACCTGCACGCGCTCCTCCCACGACGGACGCGGCGGCACCTCACCGGTCTCCATGTAGATCTTGGCGTCGCGGAAAATCCAGGGGTTGCCGATCGCACCGCGCCCAATCATCACCGCATCCACCCCGGTTTCGGTGAACATGGCGTCGATGGCTTCAGGATCGAGGGCATCGCCGTTGCCGATCAGGGGAATATCGCGCACACCCTCTTCTTTGATTCGCCGCAGCCAGGACCAGCGCGCTTCGCCGCTGTACTGCTGCGAGCGGGTGCGGGCGTGCACCGCCAGCGCGGCAATACCAACCGCCTCTAGCCGCTGGGCGACCTCGATGATACGGATGGAGTCGTCGTCCCACCCCAGCCGCGTTTTGACAGTAACCGGACGCGTGCTTTCTTCGATGACGGCTTTGGTGATGCGCTCCATCTTGTCGAGATCACGCAAGATGCCTGCTCCACCGTCTTTGCGAACGATCTTGCGGACGGGGCACCCGAAGTTGATGTCGATGAGGTCTGGCTCGGCGGCGTCAACGCGTGGTGTAGCACGGCGCACTTCGTCGATATCGCCGCCCCACACCTGAATGCCAATGGGGCGCTCTTCGGGAAAGATGTCTAGCTTCTGAATGGCATCATCCACATCGCGAATGAGCCCGGACGAAGACACAAACTCACTGTAGAGCATATCGGCCCCCAGGCGTTTGCACAGAATCCGAAACGGCGGGTCGCTCACGTCTTCCATGGGAGCCAGAAAGAGGGGGCGATCACCAAACGAAAGCGGACCAATGGTCATGGAGAAATCAGGGCATATCGTAGAACAAAAACACGAAGGGAGGCCTCAGGCTTACGCATCCAGCGCCTGAAGGACGGCCTCAGCAAACGGCTCGGGCGCATCGGCGTGCACCCAGTGTCCGGCATCGGGAATCGTAACGCGGCGCGCTGCGGGAAAGCGATCTCGAATGGTGGGCCAGTCGCCATTGCTAATGTAGTTCGACCGGGCCCCTCCAATAAACGTAGCAGGCCCCTCGTAAGTGCCCTCTGCGGGCAATGCTCCAACAAGCGCCTCGTAGTCGCGCGCAATCACGTCTAAATTGGGCTGCCAGGTGTACGCGTCGTCCTCGTAGCGCAGGTTCGTAAGCAGGAACTGCCGGATGGGCCACGACGGCACCGTTTCGGCCAGCGCGTCATCGATTTGGCTACGGCGGTCGTACTGCGTTGGGTCGATGTTGCGCAGCGCTTGAATGAGCCCACGGTGGTTGGGGGTGTAGGCACGCGGCGCCATATCCACCACAATGAGACGCTCGATGAGGTCGGGATGCGTAAGCGCGGCCTGCATCGCCGTTTTGCCGCCCATGGAGTGCCCCATCACCGTCACCTCCGACAGCCCCTGCTCCTTGATAAACGTCAGCAGATCCTGGGCCATGCTCGGGTAATCGATCCGGTCGGTATGGGGCGAGCGTCCATGATTGCGCTGATCAACCGCATACACAGTGGCCACCTCACTAAATACGTTGCGGCTTAGCGTGTGCCAGTTGCCATGCGCGCCCAACAGTCCGTGAAGAATGATGAGTGGCGGCTTATTTTCGCCATATTGCTTGTAAAAAAGCTGCATACGTGGTTGCTTGTTACGATATAAGGGTGTAGAAATGCGTATGCCTCCATCGATTCGAAAACGGGGCGCGGCTTCACACCCTGCATTGCGCCTTGGTGTTTCGTGTCTTCTTGGTTGGACTTCATTCCTTACTTTGTGCTTATGCGTTTCGCTGCTTTCTTCTTTGCGCTGCTGCTTGCCGTGCCTCCTGTACAGGCGCAGCCCGACAACGACCCGGTACCCATTCAAGCCTCTGACCTGCTTCAAATTCGCGAACTGGGCGATGTAACCCTCTCGCCGGATGGCCGCGAGATGGTGTACACGGTAAATCGCATCGTGGAAGACAACGAAGGCGAATACACCTATCGCTCACAACTGTATGTCGCTCGTCCCGATGGGCGCATCGACCCAGAGCCGCTCACCCGCACCGCTCCGGCTGCCCAGCCCGACTGGCACCCCAGCAGCGATATTCTCGCGTTTGTGCGTCCGGTAGACGGCGTGCCCCAGATCTTTGTGATGACACGCACCGGGGGCGAGCCCTACCAGCTTACCGATGCCCCGCACGGCGCCACCCAGCCGCAGTGGATTGGCAACGGCGACCGGCTGATCTATGCGTCCTCCATTCCAGGCACAGAACTGGCCGAGGCGGGCGATCCGATCCCTGACTGGTTTGGCGATCGCCCCGGCGCCGACAACCGCTCTACCGACTACACCCCCGACACAAGATCGCTCTTGGTGCTGCGTGACACGGTACGCCACATGGCCGTCGATACATTGGATGCTGACACCCTCACCCTGGCCGATGCCGAACTCGACACCGACCGCCTGGCGGCTATTGACGATCCGACCTACGCCGACTCGCTCCGCGCCTTTGGCAGCGCCCGGCAGGCCATCGTAGACACCGTTGCCGTAGAAATCCCCGCGTCGCCCTCGCCCGATGGGCCGCTCCCCCTGCAGCGCCAATGGCTCGACGAGCAGGCCGAACAGCGCAACCCCGACGTGATAACGCGGCTCGACTTTCAGGATGAGCAGGCCCTGAGCGCCCCCATCTCATTCCAGCACTATTTTATGGTGGATGTGCCAAGCACCATCTTGACCGGCGACCCAGAGCGCCCCGAACCGCGCCGCATCACCGAAGGGTTTCGCAGCTACAGCGGCGCCCAATGGATGGATGGCACCGGCCAACTGCTCGTCAGCGCCCCTCCGCTGCGTCCACACGACCACCCCGATACCATTCGGGCGCGCCACCTCATGCTCGTTGACGCCGACACCCGCGCCACCGAACGCTTCCTGGAGTTGCATCCGTACGCGCTCTCCAGTCCCCAACTGTCTCCCGATGGCAACGATGTCGCATTCATCGCTACCGACACAACCGACACCGGCTACGCCCAGCCGCAGATCGGCCTTTTTGGAATGGATGGCCGCACCAAGCCCGAACTGATTACCACCGACTTCGACCGCTCGGTGGGGCCGCCCACATGGTCGCCCGATGGATGGTACCTGTACACCACCGCCCCCGCCGATGGTGGGTTTCCGCTCTACCGGTTTGCACCGTTCGCTCAACCCCAAATCGACGAGGAGGACGATGAAGACGCAGATGTCGCCGACGTGCCCGAGGGCCCCCCTCCGGTAACCGACTCGGCGGTTGAGTTTGAAATCGATGATGACTTGCTCATTCCGGTGGAGCCCGAGCGCCTCACCTCGTTTGAGCGCGGCGTTCGTTCATTTGACGTGAGCGACGCCACCGCGGTGTACGTCATCACCGAAATCGAGAACCCCTACGAGCTGTATGCCTCCACCGCCGACTTTGCGCAGGAGCGACGGTTGTCATCGCACAATGCTTCCTGGCTACAAAACCGCCTCATTAGCGAGCCCGAGCCCTACACGGTTACGGTAGAAGACCCCGATCGGTATACGCTCTCGGCCGAGGGCGACACCCTCAGCACCACGCCCGGCGACACGCTAGAGGTAGAAGCCTGGCTGATGCCCCCTACCGAGTTCGATGCAGATGCACAGTATCCCCTGCTTGTAGAAATGCACGGCGGTCCGTCGGCCATGTGGGGCCCTGGCGAAGCCACGATGTGGCATGAGTTTCAGTTCATGGCCGGGCAAGGATTTGGCGTGATGTACAGCAATCCACGCGGCTCGGGCGGATACGGATACGATTTTCAGCGCGCCAACTACCAGGACTGGGGCAGCGGTCCGATGCGCGATGTGCTGGCCGCCACCGACGCTGCGCTTGAGACCTATCCCTGGCTCGATGCCAACCGACAGGTGCTCACCGGTGGATCCTACGCGGGCTACCTTACCGCCTGGATGGTCAGCCAAACCGATCGATTTCAGGCCGCTGTGGCCCAGCGCGGCGTGTATGACCTGCCCACGTTCCTAGGAGAAGGCAACGCATGGCGACTGGTCCCCTCCCACTTTGGCGGCTTTCCCTGGGAAGGAGACGTTCCCCCGCCTGTCGACGCGCCAGAAGACACACTGGCCGTGTATAGCGATTCGCTCAACTCCCCCCGCAGCACCCTGATTCGCAACTCGCCGCTCACCTACGTGGATCAGATCACCACCCCGCTACTCATTATGCACGCTAGTGAGGACTTGCGTACGGGCGTCATTCAGAGCGAAATGCTATATCGCAGTCTAAAGCTGCTAGACCGTCCGGTTGAATACGTGCGCTACCCCGGAGCCGGGCACGACCTCTCCCGCACTGGCGATCCGTTGCAACGCCTCGACCGCACCCTGCGCATCTATGAGTTCATGACGCGGTTTACGAATA
>CAZZCI010000048.1:6792-12663 GCA_964653015.1 uncultured Rhodothermales bacterium | reverse complement strand
ATGCAGGCCCTCTACGACGAATTGGAGGTCCCCGAACAAATGGACCGGGGCGAACTCCGCACCGTCAAAGTCCAATTTGTGATCAGGGAGGACAGCACGTTCGAAATGGGTGAAGTGCTAGAATCCTCGTCCGTCTTCGAGATTGACATGCATGTGGTAGAAGCGCTCCAACGAATAGAATGGATCCCTGGAACCATAAATGGAGAACCCGCAGCTGCCCAAATGACATTGCCCGTCAAGTTTAGCCGCAGCTGGTAACGGAGCGTGCCGAGCCAGACCGGCATGCAGCCTGCTCTTTTCCTATCAATTTGCAAATCAGCCTGGCACGGAGCTATCTTTTTTAGTTGATTGATCAGGCACAACCCGCTCTTTTATCCATCGCCTTTATCCATCGACCTGCTGCCCACTTATGGCCCACTCTGCCAACGCCCTGCCCGACTCCTGGTCTCGCATCATGATCACCTACGTGGAGCCAGCGGTTGATGGCGGCGAATGGCCCATCAAGCGAGTGCTTCACGAACCGGTATCCGTAGAAACGGGCCTGATCGTGGATGGCCATGACAAAATCGCAGCCGAGCTGGTGTATCGCCATACCGACCACAGCACGCCCCACACTATTCCGCTGGAGCCGCAGGGCAACGATGCCTTTGCGGCCTCCTTTCGGCCCACCCAGTTAGGCACCTACACGTACCAGGTACGGGCATGGCTGGACCGCTTTGCCACCTGGCAAGACCAGTTCGAGCGCCGTGTGAAAGGCAATGCCCCGCAGCGCGAACTAAATAGCGAGCTGCAAGATGGCGCGGCCCTGCTCCGCCGCACTGCCGAGCACACCGACATCCCCGATGTGGCCGACACGCTCCGCCAGTCGGCCGATGCCTTCGACCAAGGCGACACCGACGCGGCGCTCAACCCCGAGTTGCTCACACTGATGCGCGCCCACGGGCCCCGCGACATGGAGGTGCACAGCACCGCCTACGAACTCATCGTTGATCCGCGGCTGGCGCGCGAGGGCGCCTGGTACGAGTTCTTCCCCCGCTCGGCAGGTCCCGCCGACGACCACGGCACGCTCGATGACGCTGCCGAACTGCTGCCGCGCATCCGTGAAATGGGATTCGATATCGTCTATCTGCCGCCCATCCATCCCATTGGCGAAACCAACCGGAAAGGCAAAGACAACAGCCCCACCGCCGAACCGGGCGATGTGGGAAGTCCGTGGGCCATCGGCGGCTTTCTCGAAGACGGCTCTCGCGGCGGCCACAAAAGCGTGCACCCTGAACTCGGCGGCATGGATGCGTTTGAGCGCTTTGTAGCCCGCGCGCAGGAGGTTGGTCTGGAGGTGGCCCTCGACATCGCCTTTCAGTGCTCCCCCGACCACCCCTACATCGAAGACCACCCCGACTGGTTCTACCAGCGCCCCGACGGCTCCATTCGATATGCCGAGAACCCACCGAAGAAGTATGAGGATGTGCATCCCCTCAATTTTGAGTGCGACGACTGGCAGGCGCTTTGGCTCGAACTGAAAAGCGTCTTTGAGTTCTGGATTGAACGGGGCGTTACCACCTTCCGCGTAGACAATCCGCACACCAAAGTTATTCCTTTCTGGACGTGGTGCCTGCGCGAGTTGCGCAAAGAGACCCCCGAACTCATTGTGCTGGCCGAAGCGTTTGCACAGCCCAACACCATGTACAGCCTGGCCAAGCTGGGGTACAATAACTCGTACACCTACTTCACCTGGCGCAACAGCAAGCACGAACTGGAGAGCTACGCCAAGGAGCTGTTTCACAGCGAGAAAGCCGAATACTACCGGCCCAACTTCTGGCCCAACACGCCCGATATTTTGCACGACGAACTGGTGCACGGCGGACGCCCCAAGCACAAGAGCCGGTTTGTCTTAGCCGCCACCCTCTCGCCCGTCTACGGCGTGTATGGCCCGCCCTACGAGCACGTCGATAACCAGCAGCACCCCGATCGCGAAGAGTACTCGCAAAACGAAAAGTACGAGCTACGCACCTGGGACTGGAACGACCCCGCCTCGCTTCAACCGTTCATGCAGCGCATCAACCGGATTCGCGCTCACAATCCAGCCCTGCAGCAGATGCGCAACATCGACGTTCTGGAGACGCACAACGACCAGATCATCGCCTATGTGAAGTGGGATCGCGACAAAGAAAACATCATTCTGGTGGTGGTGAGCCTCGATCCGCATGACGAACAATACGGACAACTGCACGCCAGTCCGTACCAGCTCAAGATCAATGGGGCCAATACATTTAGCGTGCAAGATCTACTCAACGATGCCGCCTACGAATGGAGCGGCGATGCACACTATTTGCACCTCACCCCCGAACAACCGGCCCACATTTTCCGTGTGGAACGTCCCTACGCGCCCTGACTTCCCCAGGGCGCGCCCTGTTTTTTTATCACTTGTAGTGCTGTGCCTCTATGCCCAAGCCCTTTCTTTCGGATCCCCGCTGGTACAAAGATGCCGTTATCTACGAGCTCCATGTGCGCTCGTTCTACGACTCGAACAACGACGGATACGGCGACTTTCAGGGCCTCCGTGAGAAGCTTCCCTACCTTGAATCGCTGGGCGTGAACACACTGTGGCTGCTCCCTTTCTTAGAGAGCCCACTGAAAGATGATGGCTACGACACGGCCGACTACTTCAAGGTGCTGCCGGTGCACGGCGACCTGGACGACTTTCAGGCGTTTTTGGATGAGGCACACGACCGGGATATGCGGGTGATCACCGAGCTGGTACTGAACCACACCTCCGACCAGCATCCCTGGTTTCAGGAAGCCCGCGACCCCGCCTCCGACAAACACGACTGGTACGTGTGGAGCGAAACCGACGAGAAGTACAGCGACGTCCGCATCATCTTTACCGATACCGAAGATTCGAACTGGACGTGGGATCAGAAGGCCCAGAAATACTACTGGCATCGGTTTTTTAGCCACCAGCCCGACCTCAACTACGACAATCCGGAGGTCCGCCAGAAGATGAAAGAGGTCATGTTCTTCTGGTTGGATATGGGGGTCGATGGCCTTCGGTTGGATGCGGTGCCCTATCTGTATCAGCGCGAGGGGACCTCCAGCGAAAATCTACCAGAGACCATTGACTACATCAAAACGCTGCGGGCGGCCGTTGAAGAGCGCTACGGACCGGGCAAAATCTTGCTGGCCGAGGCCAACCAGTGGCCGGAAGATACACTGCCGTACTTTGGTGAGGACGAGAACGGGCAGAGCACCGGCGTACAGATGGCGTTCAACTTCCCGATCATGCCCCGCCTGTTCATGGCGCTGCGCCGCGAAAATCGGCGTCCGCTCGTGGAAATGCTCGAACGCACCCACGGCATCCCCGACGATGCCCAGTGGGCTATCTTCTTGCGCAACCACGACGAGCTGACCCTCGAAATGGTTACCGACGAGGAGCGCGACTACATGTACCACGAATACGCTGCCGACGACCGGTTTCGCATTAACGTGGGCATTCGGCGGCGCCTGGCCCCCCTGCTTAGTAACGACCGCAGCCGCATCGAGCTGATCAACGCGTTGCTGCTTTCCCTGAAGGGAAGTCCTGTTATCTACTACGGTGACGAAATTGGGATGGGCGACGACCCCTTCCTGGGCGACCGTAACGGCGTGCGTACGCCTATGCAGTGGAGTCCCGACAAAAATGGGGGCTTCTCGCGCGCGCCGCACCATCGCCTGTTTATGCCGCCCATAAATCGGGGCGAGTACACCTACGATGTGGTGAACGTAGAGAATGCCGAATCGAACCCAAGTTCGCTGCTCCACGTGATGCGCCGTCTTATTGCGCTTCGTCAGCAGCACAAAAAGATATTTGGCCGCGGTTCGTTTGAGCTGCTCCCGGTTGAGAATCCGAGTGTGCTGGCGTTTGTGCGTACGTACGAGGGCGAATCCATCCTCGTATGTGCGAACCTGTCGCGCTATGCGCAGGCGGTAGAGCTTCCGCCCCACACCGCGTTTGCCGATTGCGTGCCGGTTGAGCTGTTCGGACAATCAGCGTTTCCCGCGTTTGAAGACGGCACCGCGTATCCCATTACTCTGGGCGCCCACGGCTTCTACTGGTTTAAGCTAACCCCCGAAGAAGAGATCGACCCGTATGCGTTCGATCCTTCAGCGCGGATCCCCTCCACACGCGAAGGCCCCACCACGCTGCCGGTGTTTTCGGTAAGCGAGGGGCTACAGAACGTGCTGGTGCCGACCTTAGCGCGGGGCCGACAGCCCGAACAGTTTGCCGACGCCCTGCCCGACTTTCTGAAAAGCCAGCGCTGGTTTGGCGGCAAGGGGCACGCCATCCATGACGTAACGGTTCAGGATGCGCTGCGCCTCAGCAAAGATCCGCTTATGTATCTGTCTATGCTAGAGGTAGACACCTCGGATGGCACACACCGCTTTACCCTACCGCTTAGCGTTGCACCGGGCGCCGAGGGGGACCGGTTGTTAGAGCAACATCCCGAGGCAGGCATCTGCTGGCTCGCTACCGAAGCGCAAGACGAGCACCTGCTGGTGTACGATGCAAGCGTGCGGGCCTCGTTTTGGTCTACCCTCTTTCAGTGGTGGAAAGACGACGGAAAAGGCCGATCGCTACAGGGGGTCTACGAAGCAGAGCGCACCTCGACTCCCGAAGCAATCGACTCGGAGGTAATCCGGCTGTTTTCGGGCGAACAAAGCAATTCCTCAGCGGTGGTTGGAGGCAATTACTTCGTAAAGCTATACCGCCGTCTCGAAGAAGGACTGCATCCAGAGAAAGAACTCCTTGACCACCTCACCGATACCGGCTTTCCGTTCACGCCCCAGCTGTACGGGACTATCGACTTCCGGCATCACGAAAACACCTATACGCTGGGCATCATCCAAGAGGCGCTCGCCGTCGAAACCGACGGCTGGACCTACGCCCTGGAGAACACGCGCCGCTTCCTGGAGCGCGTCAGCCAAACGCCGTTGCCAGAAGCAAGCGACCCGCCGCCGCTCTTTGGCCCGACCCACGACCTGCAGCCCCCGGTCTGGATCGAAAACGTAGCGCCCGAAATGCTTTCTCTGGCAGAGGTGATGGGCGTCCGTACCGCTGGTATGCATCAGGCCCTGGCCGATGGCACCAAAACCAGTCTGGAGCCTCACGCTGCCCCCAAAGACATGGGCAGCACGCTGCACACACGCATCCAAAACGACATTGCAGCCACCCAGGAACTGATCCGTGGTGAGGCCGAACACGACGATGCGCCTTCGATCAACTGGGAGGCGCTTCAGCACCACCTACAGCCGCTGCGCGATTGCCCCGCCTCAGGCGTTCACATTCGCTTGCATGGCGACTACCATCTCGGTCAAATTCTGCGCGCCGACGGCGAATTCTACATTCTTGACTTTGAGGGCGAACCGGCACGCGCGCTCGACGAGCGTCGGCGCCGCGACAATGCGTTGCGCGATGTGGCTGGTATGCTGCGCTCGCTCGAATACGCCCTGCTTTCGGCCTGGCGCCGCTACGATGGCGAAGACCCACACGCCACCGCGTGGATCGACCACCTGCTCCGCTGGATGAATGTATCGTTCCTCGATGCCTATGCCGACACCGCAGACAACGCGCCCTTCCTGCTTCCGCGTGAATCGCGCTACACCTTCTTGTGGGCCTACCTGCTCGAAAAAGCCCTTTACGAAGTGCGCTACGAAATCAACCACCGTCCGTCGTGGACATGGTTGCCTATGCAGGGCGTACAGCGACTGGTTGATGCAGCATCTGAGGCGCACGATGCTTTTTCTAACGGCGCAACCGCCGACGAGCGCGAAGCATCCTCCTTTTCCGATACTCCCGGCCCAGGCTCGAACACCCAAGGCCTTCGCTGATTGACA
>CAZZCI010000048.1:3778-6692 GCA_964653015.1 uncultured Rhodothermales bacterium | reverse complement strand
GCTCTGCGTCCGATGTAACGCCCCGGTGGTAGTTTGGGGGCACTGGAGCGTTCCACTGCGGCGTCGAAGAGATGATTCGGCTCTGCATCTCTCTGACCCGTAGGGTCACGTCTCGCTCGTATCCATCAGACGACAGGCCCGGGTGCGCAAGGCATCGCGGTCAATCTTCATGCCGTCTGGCATATTCGTTGGCCAGCGGATGTATCGATCGGGATGTTTGAACGACGCCAGGCGCCCCCGCAGTCCGTCACGATAACATTGTGGCGAAAAGGCCGTGTTGGGCGTTGGCTCCACAAATGCAACCGGACGCGCCCCGAACTCGGCATCGGGCACAGACACGACCACCGCACGCGCCACCTGTGGCAGCGCCTCCAACGCACGCTCTACCGTCTCCGGCTGAATGTTCTCGCCCCCCGAAATAAACTGGTTGTCTACGCGCCCGGTGACGTGCAGGTAGCCATCGTCATCAAAATGCCCGACATCGCCGGTTCGGAGCCAGCCCGCGCTATCGAAGGGGGTATCTCGACCCGATTGCGTGAGATACGCCCGACACCGCGTGCGCCCCCGTACTGCCAGTTCGCCGGTCGCCCGCACCTGCACCTCGCGGTATGGCAGCACTGATCCAGCTGTGTTGAGCGTGGCCCGACTGGCCTTTGGCGGCGTGGTGGTTATCTGCGAGGCCATTTCGGTGGAGCCGTAGGTGGTGTGCACCGGCCATCCGCGCGCGTGCGCCTCGTCAAGAAGCGCCTCGGGCACCGGTCCGCCACCAACCAGCAGCCCCCGCAGCCACGGAGGTGGCGGGCCGTCCGTGGCATCGAGCACACGCTTCAGTTGGGTGGCCACAAACGATCCGTGGGTAAGGCGTCGCGTCATCCAGTCGCGGACCGGGTCCTGCAGAACAGCCACCGACGCCCCAGCCAGAGCGGCCCGCATAACGATAGCCAGCCCGCCGATGTGGTACAGCGGCAGCGACAACGCCCAACAGTCCGAAGCACGCACTGGCACCCGATGGGCCGCGCCCCGTGCACTGTACAGGTGCGCCCGCCACGGATGCACCACCCCTTTGGGGGAGCCGGTGCTTCCCGATGTAAAGATGACGGTCGCATCCCGCTGTAAAGCCAAGGTGGGAGCCCTACGGAATGGTGCACCGGGGCGCGGCGAAAGCGCGAGTGGACGAATCAAAATCGATGCCGTGTTGGGGAGCGCCTGGGCGTTGTCTGTGATGCAGGCGGCGGCTCCAGCCATATGGAGTGCCGTGGCTCGTTCCGTGGGTGTCCACCGGCGGCTTACGAGCACCACGCAACGCCGCTCACGCCAGCAGGCCCACAGCCATGCCAAGGTGGACACCGTACGTGTGGGCAGCAGTCCGATGTACGAGCCATCGAGCCCGGTCTCTGTGCGGAGCGCATGCTGGGCCGCCCGGATGTGGGCATCTAGTTGCGCAAAGGTGCACGTCGAGGTCGGCAACTGCACTGCGGGCGCCTGCGGTCGGTGGCGCGCTTGCCGGGCTACGGGACAGGCAATGTGAGGCATAGGTCGCAAATCGGCATGTTGTTAAACGAGGGACGAACGGAGCTGCACCTTCCCCGTCTCAAAACCGCCCACTCGTGTCGATGCTCCAGCGTCCCCGCCAGGCGAGTGCGTAGCGCCACACCTGCTGGCCGACTCGTACAGTTGGCGACAACGAACGCAGAGCGTCCTCTTTTGCGTCACGACGCAGAGAGGCCGTAGGTCATGCCAGTTGTGCATCGTGACGAGGATAAGGGGTGGAGAAGACGGGGAGTAATAAAATTGCAGTTTCTACTGGTATCCCATGCGCTGTCAAAAGAAAGCAACCATCATTTATTTCTGCTAGATGATGGCGATAAGAAATCCGATCCCCAAGCTCCCTAAACTCTTTACCTCGTGTCGATGCTCCGCGTCGACACGCCCCTATGGGATGCTCCAGCGTCCCCGCCGGCGATTCCATAGCGTCAGGCGTGCTGGCAATCCCGTGCAGTGGGCGCCGGCGAACGCAGAGCGTTCTCTTTTGCGTCACGACGCAGAGCATCGTGACGAGGTCTCAGGAGCTGGATTGAAGTTCCTACCGGTGAGCCATCGCGCTGCGGAACGAAGGTGCCTATCGCACATCTCTGTTTGGTAACTCTTGAATCTATCATTAACAGGGTACCAGCGTCACTTCAAGCAACCCCTTAAGTCCCGCGTAATTGCGGGCACTTGAATACCGCCAATGAACTGGGACATCCACATACCCACGCCGGACTGGGTTCTCGTGGATGTACGTTCGTTTTTGTGCAAACATTGCGTCTCCCATGATTTCTTTGGCATGACTGCCTTCGCCCCAAACCCGGTATTGGCGATCACTGCGAAACGAACGAGCGTGACGCCGCAGGAGGCGCAGCGCATGGAAGGCCCTCTCTTCTTTCAGTCGGTCAATCAAACGTCGAGCTGTGTACGATTTGAACGACTGCATTTCACGATTCAAGTTAGCAGCTTCAGCAATGAGATGAAGATGGTTTTCCATGATTACATACGCATAGAGAGTTATCCGATCTTCAGATTGGAGGAAGTCGAGTGAGTCCAAAATGATCTCTGCAGCCGATCGGCGCGCAAAGAGGGGAATATGCGCCACCGCAGTACAGGTTATGAAATGTGGCGCGGTAGGATCATGAATCTGGTAGCGACTCCGAGCCATGGGACGACCTTGGATAAGAACGTTCTTTGGGAAGACCGGGGTGGATAGACCCCAGAGCTGGCAAAATGCAACGTTGCGACCGATAGATTGGCCATGATTGATGCCAGTCCGTTCGCTCGCTCAAACTCGTGTCAATGCTCCAGCGTCCTCACCAGGCGAGTGCATAGCGCCACACGTGCTGGCAGACTCGTGCAGTGGGCGCCAACGAACGCAGAGCGT
>CAZZCI010000048.1:0-3678 GCA_964653015.1 uncultured Rhodothermales bacterium | reverse complement strand
ACGAACGCAGAGCGTCGTGACGAGGTGTGAAGTGGAGGGAGATGCTTGCTCGTGACGAGGTGCAAGGGAAGGGTACAAAAAACCACTCACACCGCCTGCAACTGCGTACGGTCTACGGTCCAGTTGCTGAGCATACCAGGAGCGGTTAGAAGCAGCTTCCCCTGCACATTCGGAAGCGCAGGCCGGGTGCAGTCCTCGGCCAGGGCGCGGTAGGTGCCCATGCCAATCGCGGCATCGGGGGGCGATACCTGCATAGCGATGGCCAGCGTGCCTCGCCACCCGACGCCTGTTTCGTAGGCGCTGGTTACAATCATCGGGATAGGCGCAACACGATCGGCCCACCCCTGCACCCGCCGCATACCCGTCCAGGCCGGCTTGACGACGAACGCGGCTACGGGCCAATCGGCCACGTCGTCGATGCCGCACTGACGGAGCGTTTCATCGAGCGCGATGGGCACCGACGTCTCGTCCAGCAGCGCGCGGAGATCAGCCGTCGGTTGCAGAGGCTCTTCAAGATACGATAGCGCCCGCCGATGCTGCAGCGCCTCACACACGGTTGCTGCCTCGTCGCGTGTCCACGCCTGATTCGCATCCAACCGGACCTGCATGCCGGAGGGTAGCGATGCGAAGAGGGCATCCAGATGGTCGAGATCGTCCTCAACTGCGCGGCGCCCGACTTTGACTTTCACGGTGGATACGCCCTCGGCCTGCAGTTCCAGAAGCGCCTGCCGCATATCCCCATCCTCCGAATCACGCCACAGCGCGTTTCCGGGCTGTATGACCCGGTCGATGCCGCAATAATCGAGGAGCGAGGTGCCGGCCTCGTGGGCAGCCCATTGCAGCGCGATGTGATCGATCGCAAACTGTAGCGATCCCGGTGTATCGTCGGGATAGAGCGGGTTATCGTCTGCCAGCCGCTCCGGGCCACCGCCATCGATCCACGCCTGTGCCTGCTGTTGCACCGTATCGAGCGAGGCCTCGGAGAAGCCGGGTAAGGGAGCGGCCTCGCCCCAGCAGGTGCCTCCCGATGGATGCTCGACTGCAATGAGCAGCCCCTCACGGTGAGAGAGCGAACCATTCGGGACCGAAAGCGGCGCAGTTAGAGGGATGCGGTAGCGGTAGCAGGTCGCGGTGGGCATAGGTACAAAGCGGGGAACGAGCAGATTACGTGAGGATCCAACCGAGGGCAAAGCACAGGCTATACAGCGCCAGCGTGCGTCCGGTGGCTGCTAAGAGCGGATTGAGACGACGCGGATCGGTGGTGCCTGAGCGGAGCGTTTGCAGCGCGGGCCAGGCAAGGGCGACCACGGGTGTAGCAGCTATTGCACCCCAGTGGGCACCGGTGTGCAGGGCCAACCCAATGGGAAGCAGCGAAGCCAGGAGCATTCCCGTCGCATACAGCGCGACGCCAAACGAGCGTCCAAAGCGTACCACCAGCGTTCGCTTGTTGGCCTGTCGATCGCCCTCCAGGTCACGGATGTTGTTAATCAGCAGGATGCATACCGAGAGCGCCCCCGGCCCGATGCCTGCAAGCACTGCTGGCGTGGTTACGGTAAGCGTTTGGACGTAGTAGGTGCCCGCAACAGCAATGGGCCCAAAGAACACAAACACAAAGACATCCGCAAGCCCAATGTACGCCAGCGAATAGCGTCCGGCGGTGTACCAGAGCGCCGATGCGATGGAGGCGACGCCGATGCCTACGATGGGCCATCCGCCTCGGATCATCAGATACGTCCCCGCAGCCACCGCGGCGGCAAAGACGGCAAACGTGGCCCAGCGCATGGTCTGCGGATCCACCAAGCCAGCCTGAGTTACACGCAGCGGACCCACGCGGTCTTCAGTATCGGCGCCGCGCAAAAAATCTGTGTAGTCGTTGTGGAAATTCACCCCCACCTGAATGAGCAGGGCCGCCAGCAGTGCGAGTCCGGCACTTAGCGCGTGGAACCCGCCATCTGCCCATGCAAGGGCGATGCCAATGATCACAGGCGAGGCGGCAGCAGGCAGCGTTTTCGGACGGGCCGCCTGCATCCAGATGCGTAGCGGCGCATGGGCCAGTTCGTCGCGGGTGGGCATGAACTCACAAGGCGTACGTGAAGAGGAGTGCAGAAGTACAGCAGCAGCAAAGGCGTGCGAACAAGTCGCGGCACGCGCGCTTTAAGACGAACGTTTCCCCTTCGTTGTTGTGCGAAAATGTAATCTCCCCCACCAATGGACAAACTCGTTGTTACGGGCGGGCAGCCGCTCACCGGATCGCTCACGGTAAGCGGCTCCAAAAACACAGCGCTGCCGCTTATGTCGGCCGCCCTGCTGGCCGATGGCACCACCACCCTCACCAACATCCCGGCGCTACGCGATGTGTACACGTTCTCGAACGTGCTTCGCGTGTCGGGCGCCTCGGTGACCTTCGACGAAGCGGCGCACCAGCTGACCATTGATGCGGGTCGCATTGATCATCCGGAGGCGCCGTACGATTTGGTAAAGAAGATGCGGGCGTCGTTCTACATGCTCGGAGCGCTTATGGGCCGCTGCGGACAGGCGCGGGTTTCGCTTCCGGGGGGATGCGCATGGGGTCCGCGTCCGGTTGACCTGCACCTGGAAGGGATGAAAGCGTTCGGCGCGTCGATCGAACTGGATCAGGGCTACGTGGTGGCCAACGCACCGAATGGACGGCTAAGCGGCGGTACGTTCCGCATGGAGCCGTCGAGCGTGGGGGCGACCATTAACTTGCTGCTTGGCGCAGTGACGGCAACCGGCGGCTCACGGATCGAAAACGCAGCCCAAGAGCCGGATGTGGTGGCTTTTGGCGAAGCGCTGCAGCAGATGGGTGCCCAAATCGACGGGCTGGGCACGCGCACTATTGAAGTGCAAGGCGTAGATGCGCTGGAGCCTGTCACGGTGCGCAACACCCCCGACCGCATCGAAATGGGAACGTTTATGATCGCAGCCCTCTTGGCGGGTGAGACCGGAACGCCCTTTCGTGTCGAAAATGGGCATCACCCTCATCTGGGGGTGGCCTTCAAGAAACACTTTGCCGAAACGGGCGCCCAGGTAGAATACGAAGACGAGGTCGTCACCATCACACCGCCCAACACGATCCGCCCCGTCTCCATTGCTACGGCAACGTATCCTGGCTTTCCTACCGACCTGCAGGCCCAGTGGGGCGTGCTGATGGCCACTGCCGAAGGCACTGCACGCATCACCGATACAATTTACGACGACCGCTTCAAGCATATTCCGGAGCTGCAGCGCATGGGGCTGGATGCGAAAGTCAACGGCGCCACCGCCACCATTCATGGCCCTACTGACTTTCAGTCGGCCACGGTAATGAGCACCGACTTACGCGCCAGTGTATCGCTGGTGCTGGCTGGAATGATCGCCGAGGGTACGACTGAAGTGCTCCGGGTGTATCACCTCGACCGCGGCTATGAAGCGCTCGAACAAAAGCTGCAGCAGGCCGGCATCGATATTCAGCGCGAGCAGTATGACGAGTTTTCAGAGCCGAAGGAAGTCGCTGAACGGACGGCCTAACCCGTACATGCGAAGATGCACAGGGCGGTCCCGATCTCGTTACGGCGGGAAGGGACCGTCGTTTGATCGATTTCTCCCCAAATCGAACGGCTTGAGATTGCACTCCAGAAGTCCTCGTTCGCTACCGCTCACAGCGCCGCGTCGGTCGCA
>CAZZCI010000047.1:0-12704 GCA_964653015.1 uncultured Rhodothermales bacterium | reverse complement strand
CCTGTTATTGTCAAGAGAAAATGGTACTATTAAGTGGATACTCAGTAATGAATCAGTCGTTACAGGTGTCTACGTAACCTCAGCCACAGCCTCTAAGTCCCATGATTGAATACCAGACGGGCGACATTCTGAAAGCCGACACGCAGGCCCTGGTCAACACGGTAAACTGCGTGGGTGTGATGGGGAGAGGGATTGCACTTCAGTTTAAGCTGAAGTACCCAGAAAACTTTCGTGCATACAAAAAGGTGTGCGACCGTGGGGAACTGGAACCCGGACGAATGTTCGTATTCGACCGTGGAGAGCTCTTTAAAGAGGATCCAGGTCCACGATATATCATCAACTTTCCGACAAAGACACACTGGCGCCCCCCGTCCAAGATCGAATACATCGAGGCCGGAATGGAGGCGCTTGTAAAAGAGATACAACAGCGTGATATCGAGTCGATAGCTATTCCCCCACTTGGATGCGGAAACGGCGGGTTAAACTGGGAGGACGTTGAGGCCATCATCGAGCAACACGTAGCGGCGCTGCCCATGGTTCGGGTTGTCCTGTATCCGCCTGGGTACGAACCCGACGTGGACGACATTGACGTTGAGACAGAGCGTCCACCCATGACACCAGGTCGTGCCCTGGTCATCAAACTGCTCGACATCTATCAGGAGCCGGGCTATCAGCACGGGAAGCTGGAGGTTCAGAAGCTGGCGTACCTATTACAGGCGGCTGGACAAGACCTCCAACTCGATTACGTAGCGAGTCACTACGGCCCGTTTGCAAACAACCTCAATCATGTCCTTCAGCGAATAGAAGGACACTTCATTGAAGGATATGGCACCCGCGAACAGGATTCCGAGATTCGTCTGTTGCCCGGAGCCGTGAGAGAGGCTGAGGATGTGATTGCAGGTAATAAAGATATCGAAGATCGGCTCGCCCGGGTGCAGAACGTCATCGAAGGATTTGAGACCCCATTTGGGCTGGAATTGCTCACGACGGTGCTCTGGGTGACACAGAACGGCCAGGGAGCCCAAGATACGCTCCATCAGGTTATTGCTCGCGTCCACGATTGGAACCGACGAAAAAAAGAACTCTTCACGCCGGAGCAGATTCGGGTGGCCTGGGAACGGCTTCAAGCACAAGGGTGGATCGGTGACTCAGAACTCGTCCCTGCGTGAGCAGGAAGAAGTCCGAACCTTGGCTTATGATTAGATCGTGACCGGCGGTTGCGGCGTGGAAGAGGTACAGAGAGACGCATCAATCACTGGAAAGAGTAGCCAGCCCCCTTTGAGCAGCGTGTTTTTGGTTGCTATGGAACCGGTACACCGGGCTCATTTATGAAGCTCCGCAAGCACGATCGACATATCACCACACATCACTTGAGCTGCCCTGAAGAGGGCGTACCAACCCGTTCGGGTAGCTAATGCACATACCCATTTCGCTTATGCCAACAGACGAGTACATCAAAACCGAAAAACCATTCATGGACCAGTTGGAAACCATGGGCTGGGCCGTGGAAGATGGGGATACGGAGGTTGCCTATCTATCGGGCGACCGGCAGAGCTTTCGCGACGTGATTCTGCGGGAGGATCTGCGGGAGGCCTTGCACCGCATCAACCGCGCAGGCGGAGCCCCCTGGCTCGATGATGCGCGTATCGACGAAGCCATGCATACGCTGGAGCGCGTCGCCTCCCCCAACCTCATGGAGGCAAATCAAGAAGCCACGCGTCTCCTCCGCAAGGGCACGACGGTCGACGGCCATCCCGACCATCACGACGGCCGTGACCAGACCATCCACTACATCGACTTTGATCACCCGAAGCGCAACCACTTCCGTGCCATCCCCCAGTTTCGGGTCGACCACGTTGGAGCATCGGGCAAATCGATCCCAGATATCGTGCTGTTCGTGAATGGGATTCCGCTTGTTGTGGTTGAGTGCAAAAGCCCCAACGCGACAGACCCCATGGCAAGTGGTGTCGAGGACCTCTTGAAGTACTCGAATCAGCGGGCAGGCGTCGAAGAGAATGAAGGCATACCTCGCCTTTTCACGACCAACCAGGTTATGGTTGCCACCAGCTACGACAAGGCGGTGGCGGGAACGGTTGGGGCCCGCCCCGAGCACTACATCGCATGGAAAGACACCAGTCCGGTGCCGACCCACGACGTACACAAGGAGCTCGGAACCGAATCACTGAGCCAGCAGGAAACCCTTGTGGCCGGGATGCTGCGGCCTGCGCATCTGCTCAAGCTCCTGCAGCACTTTATCCTGTTTAAGGATGCGAGCGGCCAGACGATCAAGATGGTTGCCCGCTATCAGCAGTTTCGGGCGGTGCACAAGGCCGTGCGGCGCCTTTGCAACGGAGAAACGCGCCTGGAGCATGGAAGCCAGGACCAGCGGGGCGGCATCGTATGGCACACGCAGGGCTCAGGGAAGAGCCTCACAATGGTCTTCCTCGTGCGAATCATGCGCTCCCTCCCAGAGCTACGGCGATTTAAGGTTGTTGTCGTAACCGATCGCATCGACCTGCAGGAGCAACTCTCCAAAACCGCCACGCTTTCGGGCGAGACGGTCCGCGTGGCCGACACCACCGACGAGCTCAAAGAGCGGCTTCAGGAAGAAGGGCCCGGGCTGCTCTTCGCTACCATCCAGAAAGCCCAGGAGCACGAGCGCCAGGTGCAATTTCCTGAGCTCAACACCTCCGAGGACATCCTCCTCCTCATCGATGAAGCGCACCGCTCAAACACAAGCGAACTGCATGCCAACCTCATGCAGGCCCTTCCGAACTGCGCTAAGCTCGGGTTCACCGGTACGCCCATCCTGATGGGTCAGAAGAAACGTACACATGAGATCTTTGGGCCGTACGTTGACACATACACGATTGAGCAGGCTGTGGAAGACGGTGTGATCGTCAGGATCCTCTACGAGGGGCGCATGGAGCGAGCGGCGCTCAAGGACGGACGCACCCTGGACCAGCTGTTCGACGATGCCTTTGCCGACCGGAGCGAGGAAGAGCGTGAAGCCATCAAACAGAAGCATGCTACCAAGCACGATGTTCTTCAGGCAAAGCCACTGATTCAAGCGAAGGCCCGCGACATGGTACGCCACTACGTGGGCCATGTCTTACCGAACAAAATGAAGGCACAGGTTGCCGCTATAAGCCGCCGTGCCGCTGTGCGGTACCAGAATGCTATCACCGTTGCCGTAGATGAGCTCATCGACGAGGTGGAAGATCTTGACTCGGCGCTTCGTGGGCTGTCTGCGGAGGAACGAAAGACATTGCGCGAGACCGACCCGGAAGCCGCTCTGCTTGCGACGGCACACGCGCACCTGGACACGCTTCGCCGCATAGAGGCGGCCGCGGTTATATCCGGTGACAAGAAAGATCCGGGGAGCTGGAGCCCATGGACCAGCAGCGCAGCCACTACCCAGCACACCGACGCCTTTAAGAAGCCGCTTACGCACCGTAACCCGGAGAAAGCCGACGGTCTTGCGTTTCTGTGCGTGTGCACAAAGCTCCTCACCGGCTTCGACGCGCCGGTCGAGCAAGTCATCTACCTGGACCGGCAGCTCAGGGAGCATAACCTCTTGCAGGCCATTGCCCGCGTTAATCGGCTGTACACGGGGAAAGAACACGGGCTTGTGGTCGACTACTACAACGTAGCGAACCATCTCGAAGAAGCCCTCGACGTGTACAGTGAGGACGATGTCAAAGGGGCGCTGGTGGACATAGATGAAGAGCTCCCGCGCCTGCGTGACCGGTTTGACCGGACCATCGGATTCCTGGAGAAGCACGGCATCACCGACCTGTGGGCCCAGGAAGAGGAAGCCGTGCAGCTGCTGGAAGACCCGAAGCGCCGCGCGGAGTTTGTGGTGCGCTACAAAGACCTGTCAGCCTCCATGGAGACCGTAATGCCACGTCCGGAGGCCCTGGAATATCAGGACGAAGTGGCCCAACTCGGAAAAATCAAGAAGCGCGCCGCGAACCGCTATCGGGATGAGTCGCTGGTTCACGTTGATGCAGGGGCCAAAGTGCGCGAACTGATTGACGAGCACCTGACTGCAGAAGGTATCGACCCGAAAGTCCCGCCGGTAGACTTGCTGGATGCAGCGTTCTCCGAGCATGTCGAAAAGCAGCCCTCTACGCGAGCAAAGGCCTCCGAGATGGAGCATGCTCTGCGGCACCACATCAGCAAACACCGCGACGAAGATCCTGCCTTTTACGATAGCCTAAGCGAGCGGCTGGAAAAGATTCTAACGGAGTACGAAGCAGACTGGCAAAAGAAACTCGATCTTCTGAAGGGGCTTGAGCACCAGGCGGAGGAAGGACGTACGGCGGATGATACGGGGCTTGACACCGAAACCGAGGCGCCGTTCTTTAGCCTGCTGGAGCAGGTCGCTACTGGAGAAACGGGAAGCGCAATCCAGGAACCCGATGCCTCGTACGACACCGGAAATGGAGTGCTCTCTGACGAAGAGCGCAGCGCATTGGCTGATGCGACTGTGGACATGGTAGAGCATATTCAGCAGGAAGTGCGCATTGTGGACTTCTGGCGGAACGATGCCGCACAGAAAGAACTGCGCTCGTGGGTCTTCCGGCACCTGGCGCGTGATGTGGACCTCCCATACGAGAAGCTCGATGCAACCGCCGATCGCGTTATGAATTTGGCTCGGCACCGCCATGCCACACTTGCCGAGTAGCTTGGAGACGAATCGACTACGGATAAACCGACTACGAACCGCTTACCTGTTGGACGAGCGCCGATGCATACGCCCATGCCTGAAACCCTTACCGTTGGCGACGAGCTCACGTTTGAAGTGCGTCGGAGCACGCGGCGCTCTACCCTGGGGATTACCGTAGACCGAGATGGGTCGCTGGTCTTGGCGCTACCGGAGGAATGCTCATTGGAGGAAGGGCGCGCGTTTGCTGAAGATAAGCAGTTCTGGATCTACACCAAGCTGGCCCGCCGCAAGCTCCTGCGTCGTCCTGTGCGCGCAAAGCGCTACGTCGAAGGGGAAGGCCACTACTACCTCGGGCGGAGCTACCGGCTGCGCCTGATTGACGATGCAGATCCCGATGTGTCCCCGCTTCGTCTCTACCAGGGCCGTTGGCGACTCCATGCCGACAAATGTGACCAAGCCGCTGAGCTCTTCCGGGCGTGGTACGTGAGCCATGGGCAGCGCTACATGAAGAAGCGCGTTGAGGGGTTGGCGCACCGGCTCGAAGTTATCCCCGCTGGAGTCACGGTGCGCCCTCTTGGATACCGCTGGGGCTCCTGCAGCCCAGACGGCACCCTCAACTTCCACTGGCGCACGGTGCTCTTGCCGGTGCGCCTGGTTGACTACGTGGTCGTTCACGAGATGGCCCACCTCCACGAGCCTAACCACGGCGATGCGTTCTGGAAACGCGTAGAGCGCGCCATGCCCGACTACGAACAGCGCAAACGGGAACTTGATGAAGAGGGTGGAGGGTATTTCTGAGGGTCAGCCCGCTTCCTCTTTCTCGTTTGTCATGCTGAACGCAGGAAAGCGCCCCGATACGAACGTTATGGTTTAAGCGGTGTCGTGTCTACCTTCCGAGGCAGGCAGCTTGACGTTTCTCTACAGCCGCTTCACGCAGTTATTCACGACGCTAAGGCCAGCGGCGTGCGTATTGAATGCGACGAGAGGCTGCTTGGTATGCATTTGAAGGTCCAACTCCCCTTTTTCAATTATGGCTGGAATCAAGCTGTACCTAATCGTCAGAGAACTTCAGGTCGCTCCTGAGCGAATCGTCGCATTCCTGAAAAAGAACGGCTACCACGAGAGCATCGCGGGCACGGGTGTGGATGCCGAAGTCACAGACGACGCCTACCAGGCCCTGCGTGCGCATTTCGGATGCAATCGAGATCTCTCCACATCGTCTGCGAGCAGGCCAACGAACAAGCGAGCGACATCGGGGCGTCCGCCATCTCGTCATAAGCACTCTGCAGACGTCCTGACGCCTACCTCTATCTCGCCCAACGCATCCACGAGCCTGAAAGAAAAGGCCCTCCAGTATCTTCGGCAAGGGCTGAATACCCCCTCCGCGACCTTCCGAGACGGGCAGTGGGAGGCCATTCGCGACGTCGTGCAAGACAGCAAGACCGTGCTGCTGGTCCGCCGAACCGGGTGGGGCAAGAGCATGGTCTACTTTCTGGCAACGCGGCTGCTGCGTGATCAGGGCGCAGGGCCCACGCTGCTGATCTCCCCGCTTCTTGCCCTGATGCGCAACCAGATTGAAGCAGCAGAGCGCATCGGCATTAGTGCGGCCACGATCAACTCCTCAAACACCGAGGAGTGGGATCGGATTGAGCGCGAAATCCACGACGGTGCTATCGACGTGCTGTTGATTTCGCCGGAGCGTCTCTCTAACGAAACCTTCCGGAACAGCGTATTGGATCGGATAGCCGACCGGGTGGGACTGTTCGTGGTAGACGAGGCCCACTGCATCTCCGACTGGGGACATGACTTTCGCCCCGACTACCAGCGCATCACCCGTATCGTGCAGGCCATGCCGGGCAATGTACCGGTGCTGGCCACAACGGCCACGGCAAACGACCGTGTTGTAGACGACGTCGTCCAACAGATTGGGCCCGATATGAACGTGTCGCGTGGTCCGCTGGCACGTTCAAGCCTGCGGCTTCAGAATATCAAGATGCAGAGTCCAACCGATCGGATGGCCTGGCTGGCTGAGCACGTACCCACCCTTCCTGGGAGCGGGATCATCTACACGCTTACCGTGCGTGATGCGCAAAATATTGCAGAGTGGCTGCAATCACAGGGTGTCGACGTGCGGGCCTACTCGGGGCGCCGCAACAATGAGACGCGTCAGGAACTGGAACAGGCCCTTCTCAACAACGAGGTGAAAGCCCTCGTAGCCACGGTGGCACTCGGCATGGGCTTCGACAAGCCCGACCTCGGCTTTGTGATCCACTACCAGCGCCCTGGGTCGGTTGTGCATTACTACCAGCAAGTGGGGCGTGCCGGGCGCGACGGCAATACCGCGTATGGGGTGCTGCTCCACGGCAAAGAGGATGACGACATCATTGACTACTTCATCCGCAGCTCCTTTCCAGTAGAAGCCAACGTTCATCGAGTGCTCAATGTGCTTGATGATGCCCAGGATGGCCTGAAAGTGCGAGGCATTGAGCAACAGGTCAACATGAAGCAGAGCGACATTCGCCAGGTTCTGAAGTTTCTCTCTGTGCAAGGACAATCGCCCGTGGAAAAGAGCGGCTCGCGCTGGTACCGAACCCCTGTCTCCTACTCATCCGACCAGGAGAAGGTAAAAGCCATCAAGGCGATCCGTCGGGCAGAACAGGAGGAGATGCAGCGGTACATGGAGCACGACGGGTGTCTCATGGCGTTCTTGCAGTCTGCGCTGGACGACCCCCACGCCTCCCCTTGTGGTATTTGCGCCGGGTGTGTGGGCGCCCCTTTGATCCCAGAGCAAGCGTCTCAAGGTGTGGCACAGGCCGCGGCAAAGTTCCTGCGACGAAGCGAGATGCCTATCACGCCTCGAAAGCGATGGCCCTACACCGATTCCCTGTCGTCATACGGCTGGAAAAGCACTATAGCCAACCATGTGCGAGCCGAGGAAGGGCGCGTACTATCTGTTTGGGGTGATGCCGGCTGGGGCCAGATGGTCAAAGAAGGCAAATACGAGGACGGACGGTTCAGCGACCGGCTGGTACAAGCAGCTAAACACATGATCCAACAACGATGGAAGCCCGCCCCCATGCCAACGTGGGTCACCTGTGTGCCATCAAGTAACCGTCCGAAGCTGGTTCCCGACTACGCAGCGCGCCTGGCAGATGCGCTGAACCTCCCGTTTGTTGCATGCGTTCAAAAAGTCAAAGCAAACCGTCCTCAAAAGCAGATGGAGAACAGCGAGCAGCAGACCAGTAATCTCGATGGGGTGTTCGCTGTTGATGACAGCCAGGTGCATGCCGGTCCGGCCCTTCTCGTTGACGACACGGTTGATTCGCGTTGGACCCTGACGATTACAGCAGCCCTCTTGAAAGAGGCAGGAGCCGGCCCCGTCTACCCATTTGCTCTCGCCAAGACCACCTCGACATCAGTGTAGTTTGATGACCGACCGCTCCCATATGCTTGATCCTGATGCGAAGGCGATTCTTCTGCTTTGCGGGCACTTCGGCTCCCACGATGATAGCTCCGTGAAGCCCCTCACGCGCAACCAGTACAACAAAGTAGCTAACTGGCTAAACAATCAGGGGATGCGCCCCCAAAACCTTCTTGAAGAGGGTGGACGCGCTCCGCTTTCTGTGTTTGGGGACAGCGGGAAACTCACCGAGGAGCGTCTACAGGCACTTCTACAGCGGGGCACTGCGCTGGCGTTGGCTGTTGAGAATTGGACCAACAAAGGCGGATGGATCATCGCTCGCTCCGATGACGACTACCCCAAACGGCTGCGCCGTCGGCTGCGCCACCTGGCGCCCCCCATTCTCTACGGCGTTGGCGATACGAAGCTACTGGAGTATGGCGGAGTCAGTATGGTGGGGTCAAGAGACTCCAGCGACGAAGCCCTTACATTTGTTCGCGAACTGGCCACGAAATGTGCTCAAGAGGGCGTTCCGGTTGTCTCGGGGGGCGCCCGTGGCGTAGACAAGATGTCGATGGATTCGGCTCTGGATGCAGAGGGGTTGGTCGTAGGTGCCCTAGCGAACGGACTCGCACGAACCGCACGCAAGAAGAAATACCGAGATGCGATCGCTGAAGACCGGCTCACGCTGATTTCTGCGTACCACCCCCATTCCCGATTTGCTGTGTGGAAAGCGATGGGACGCAACAAGCACATCTACACCCTTGGTGATCGCACTGTGGTCGCGCACTCTGCTGCGGGAAGCGGCGGCACGTGGGCTGGGGCAACCGAAAACCTCAAGCACGGATGGGTCCCGATGTTTGTCTACGCAACCGCTCCGGTGCCAGAAGGGAACCGCAAGCTAATCAAGAAGGGAGGACATCCCATTGACGAACGCATTCTGCACAAGGATGTGAGCATCAAAGCATGGTTGGCGGGAGACGAATCGCTTGAAGAGAAGCGAGCAATGTCTGATGCAGAGCCTTCTTCCGATGATGCACACGATGAGGACGATTCTGAAGATGAACCCTCTTCTACCATCCTGTTCGAACGGGTCTGGCCTGCCATTCGCCCGCTCCTACAAGAGCGTTGTAGCGAGCAGGAGGTCCGTGAGCATTTCGACGACCTTCGGCTTGGTCAGGCACGCGACTGGTTGATGATGGCTGTTGAGCGCGGTCTTGCAACGCGTGAAGAGAACCCCGTTCGGTATGTACTTGCCACCAAAGAGAAGAACGGACATCAGTCGCATGGCCAACCGTCCAGCAGCAAAGATGAAGGCGAGGACGAGACTGCACCTGAAAACGAGAAGTCTATGATAGAACCAGAAGCGTCCTCTTCCTTGGAGAGCGATTCGAGCATCATAAAGCAGGAAGATGAGTTGAGAAAGAATCCACCTGAGGTGAGTCGTATCAATCCTGGACTGTTTGATCCTGCTTCTAAAGAGTAAGTACGTTCATATAACGTTTTTGGGTATGCGGCGATTTCGATCGGGACGCGCCGGCTGGCACTCATTCATACGGCGATACACTGCACATAAGTGTTTTATCTATATGATGTTACGTCATCCCTCCCCCTAAATCCCCCTCCTCTGAGGGGGACTTGTTGAACGTCTTCCACAGTTCCTTCCTCCTCGGGGAGGAAGGGTAGGATGGAGGGGAATCCGTCCGGCAATCCCCAAAACCATTGTTGAGGTCACTTAGTACTTTGTCACACCTGAATGTTAGGGGCCGAAATTGTCATCGCGAGGAGGGAGCCCTGCGACTGACGCGGCGATCTCATGCCGTTGATTGGGCGGCTGCATCCGGTCTGATGGCATGAGATTGCGTCGCTGCGCTCGCAATGACATGATTGTAGATTTTTTCTCGGTACGTTAGGGGCACATGCAACACCCCCGTTTTAATGTTCAATAGTCCGTGCAAGTTTGCGAGTGTCACGTAGCCATCTGTCCGGTCTCAAGCACCGGCTGGACCTCCCGATCCGATACGCTCCATTCACCGCTCAGGCCGAGTTCGGAGAAAAGGCGGCCGGTCAAAAACCGGTTGTAGGCCAATATGCGGTAGGTTCGGAGCGAACAGCCCACTTTTCCGGCCATCAGGCGAAGCAGATTCACGCCTGCGATGCTCATGTTCAGGTGGAAGTCAATCTTCTCTTGGCTTCGGGCCTGGCAGTGGGTGAGCCCGGTGTGCTGCTTGGCATCCCGGATCACAAACTCAATCTGGTACCGCAGGCGATAGTGGAATGCCCCCAATAGTACCTCACCACCTCTTCAGCCTCTTGCTCCGTATCAGTCGAACACAGAAGAAGGGTGTGTCCCGTCTTTTGGTTTCTGAGGAAAACGATACGCAGGTTCCGCTTGAAGTGCGGGCTGTTCGCTACAGTCGTCCAGATCTCGACATGCGTTCGGTCTGGAAGGCGCCCGACCTCTTCGAACCGGTCCTCAATTTGGTCGGGACCGTCGAAGTTGATCTTGCCATCGTAGCGCTTCGGAGCGCCGGGGCCTGTTTTGCGCGGACCGGTATAAAGATACCGGAGGTTCGCGTCCGAGCGGAGTCGCGTGATGAGGGCGCCGCCCATCTCAGTGACGGCACTGAAGACCTTCCGTTTTGCGTAGAACCCGTCTCCGACCCAGTAGGTAACGCCCATCTCGGCGAGTAGGCCGTATAGATCCTGAATCTATAGATCCTGAATCTGTTCGATGTAGAAATCGACCGAGGAATAGGTCCTCGAGGGATCCTCGCCCGAGGAGAGGGTATCAGAAAGTCCGGCAGGGGTCTGGGCCGCATCAATGCCGAACGCTTCCCGGCTCTTCGTCGCCACTACGCCGAGAATCGATACCTCTTGCCCACGCTCCGTGCGCCCGGCTGCTGAGGAGAAAAACCGGCCGAGGCCGTAGCTCTCCGTTCCGCTTTTTGGCACAAACGTGCAGTCAAACACCCCGATCAGCGCCTCCTTCGGGTGGCGGCGCAACCGTAGGATCGTCAGATTGAGCGTGACCCACCGGAACGCCTTCTGAAAATGCCGCCGGAACGTCTGCTCTGAGAACGTGCTGTATCGGGCCATATTGGTGAAATTGACGCGCCCTCGCATGCGGAGTAGTACCTGGAACAGCTCCAACAGGAACTGGCGCTGCCAAGCCCGGATCTGGACGTTGTAAATGACCATCATTTTTGCGAAGATGTACTCAAGCGCAGTCGCGAACAGCGGGTGCGGAAGCATAGGTCGTAGGGTCTGTTTGCTGGATACAAACAAGACCTACGACCTATTGCTTTTTCATGCAAGTCCACCGAAAAGCTGCACGGAGTGTTGATGTTGTCATCTTGAGCGGAGCAGCTCCGTCTAGGAGATGTGGAGTCTTGACACGAGCGCAGCGACTGACGAACGCAGTGAGTAAAGATCTCCCCGAAATGGGCAGGACCGTTCAATCGTCCAGCGCCTGCTGAACGCCGATGAGATGGTTCGGCGTGCTCCGGGCTGGGCCCGTCGCGTGCACTCTAAAAGCACTTCTTCCCTGCGGTCAGGGCGCTCACCATGACAGGTTTTTTTGGAGGGGGGGACCCAGAGGTTGGCACGATCTCCGCACACAAACATTCAGCTGTGACAGAGAACTGGCGGCATCAGGATGACGGGCGGACGCAGAGCGTCCATTCGTCTGTCGCGACGCCGAGCATCGCGACGAGGGCTGACTGAGAAAAACCCGCCCCCTTGTCATTGCGAGCGGAGTGCCGCGCCCCGACTCTATGGCTAGTCTATGCACACAACCTGAGGTGGTGATAATCGTTGGTGCTCGCTTTCCTGTCCTGAACTCGATTTAGGATCTGGATGACATTCGAGGGGGGGGCATTTGGGGGGAAAGGGAGCTTTCGTATCCCAGCACCGTCCCCCCGACACGTCATCCTGAACTTGATTCAGGATCCACTCGCCCGAGAAGACGCCCAGGTGGGCTTTTCAGGTGGGTTCTTTTTGTGGGGGCCAACAGTCTCGCATTGAACAGACGGTGGGGAAGTCAAATTTCCCATCAACGAAATACCAGAGACAAAGTTATGTGTAAGGGCTAGAACCCCAGGAGTACTCGTTCGCTAGCGCTCACAGCGCCGCGTCGGTCGCAGGGCTCCCTCTTCACGTCACCGGACCCTGGGTGCTGGGGGTGTAATCGAGGTGGGCGTTGGTGGCAAGGGCTTGCTCTATCACGTCGAGGGCGTGCTCTACTTCATCGGAAGTGTTCCATACGAAGGGCGCCATGCGCAGGAATTGATCCTGGCGGCTGTCGGTGTAGATGTGCTGGGTTTTCAGGTATTCGCACAGGCGATGGGCGTGCGGCACCTCAAGCACCAGTAGCGCGCTGCGTTCGTCGGGGTTCTGCGGCGAGCGCATGGAAAACGGAGCAGTAGCAGCCCGTTTCCACACGCGGTCGCTTAAATCGTGCGTGTGCGCGTGCACGGCATCGAGTCCGACGGACAGGAGCAGGCGGACGCCTTCGACCGCATGATAGAGTGAAGCCACGGCGGTGGTGCCGCCCAAGAATCGGCGGCGTACATCGGGGTGTGGGGTGGGGGTGTCGTGAAACGCGAACGGTTCGGCATTGCCAAACCAGCC
>CAZZCI010000046.1:9803-12717 GCA_964653015.1 uncultured Rhodothermales bacterium | reverse complement strand
CAAATTTCCCATCAACGAAATACCAGAGACAAAGTTATGTGCAAGGATTAGCCCTATGGGGTTGTCCCCTTTGGAAAGGTTACGGCGTTCAGGGCCGTGCGCGTCGTTTACTACTATGTTACACGTCAATGGTTAGGGAGTACCATATCCCGTTTACACCGCGTCTCCTAGACGGGGCCGCTCCGTAGCGGTGCACTACTCGTCTGAGGAGGTCGTCTGTAGTTCTGAGGTTGTTGTAGTGTCATTTGAGCGAGCCATCCAGAAAATGAGCGTATCGTCTTGATACTCCTCCCAGGGTGATTGCTCCAGCGCCTGGTTCCACACATGATTCACCGGGTGGGCTGTCTGCCGGGCCGTGCGTGCTAATTTGCAGACCCCCTCTTCGCCCAGCGAGGCGGCGCTACGAGTAGGTTGCTCCAGCAGACCGTCGGTGTATGCCATAAGGGCGGTACCGGGCTGTAGTTCGAGCGACTGTTGTTGAAACTCCGCTTCAGGTTGCAAGCCAAGGATAAGGTCGCTTGCTGGAATAATACGGGCATCGTCGTCGGTAATAAGCAGGGGGCGGCAGTGGCCTGCGTTGGAGAACTCAAGCGTGTGTGTCTCGGGGTCCCAGATCATAAGCATGAACGAGGCAAACGTATCAGTAAGCACCTGGTCCTCGAACAGCAGGGTGTTGATGTGCTGCATGAGCGCAGCGGTGGAAGGGGTTTGGCCAATGCGGGTGCGCAGGCTGGCCCGTACGTAACTAAGAAAGCTGTAGGCGTAGAACTTCGCCTGGAGTCCTTTGCCCATTACATCGCCAATTGAAAAGAAGTAGCGCCCGTCGTCTAGTTGATGCCAGTCGAGGAGGTCGCCCCCGCCTTGTTGGCTGGGTTCATACCGTGCCCAGATTTGATACGAGGCGACCTCGGGCAGACTCGTGGGCATGAGACGCTCCGAGAAGTCGCGCCCCAGTTGCGTGTCCAGCCGATTGCGGAACACCTCAACGCGTTCTATGAGCCGCTCAGCACGCGTTTTGAGCTGCTTCATATCAAACGGCTTGGTGATGTAGTCGTCTACGCCTAACCGCATGCTGGTAAGGCGGGCGGTTTCGTCGGTGCGAGCCGTTAGGAAGATGAACGGGATAACGCGTGTGTCTTTTCGCGTTTGCAGTCGTTCTAGAAGGGTAAACCCGTCCATGCGCGGCATCATGATGTCCGAGATAATAAGATCGGGCAGTTGCTCTTCGACCTTGTCGAGTGCATCCACCCCATCCACCGCAGTAAGAACCGTACAGTCGTCTTCGAGCCGATAGGAAAGTAACTCGCGCAACGTATCGTCGTCTTCTACGACTAAAATAACACGTTCATCCATGGGTCGTGGTCGTAGGGAATAGAAACGGTGAAGCGCTGCTGCTCAGCTTCGTTGGGTTTATACGACATTCGAGAAGAGCAGGCATCAATGATACGAAGGCCCATGTGCGCCTCAGGAAGCGGATGGGCTTTTTCCTGGAGGGTATGCAACGTTGCTTCGGGGTCAAAGCCATCCGAGTTATCGAGGATCTCACAGCATACTGTTTCCTGACGGATCTCAATCCGTACGATAAGCTGGGGGGACGATGAGAATGTTGCATGCCGAACTAAGTTGGCTACCCACTCGTGGATAACCAACTGCAAGTAATGGCGCGTACGAGGCGGCGGGAGGCGCACTGAACTGGAGGCATCAACCTCAGTCCATGCTGACTGCACCGACGTACGAAGGTCAGTCAAGGCCGCATCGAGATCCGAGTAAGACCGCTCTAAAAGGTGGGTCATACACACGCAAAAGCGAGATCAGGAAGAAGCAGGCCATATGCCCATGGCACAACGCCCGAAGCGATCAAAGGGGGACGATCGAATTCAGACGGAGGCGCCGACCTAAGAAGAAGCCCCGTTGAGCAAGTCCTCTTTGGCTTCGTCTACCGAATCGTACTGTGGAAACACTTTGTACGTTCGCGTAAGCTCAACAACCACCCGTACCGGTTCAGAGGCATTGGCGAATACAACCGTTCCGCCTTTGCCCGATACGCGCCGGTACAAAGAAAACACAGCGCCAAGCCCCGAAGAGTCGAGTACATCCGTATTCGAGAAATCGAGTACAAACTGGCAGACCCCTTCGTCAATGGGATCTTTGACGGTCTCTTTGAACGTATCGGCGTTGCGGAAGTCCAGCGCATCGCCAATATCGATAAGGACGGTATCGTCATCTATCGTATTCGTTGAAAAGCTCATACCATTAGTACTGTCAATTGAGGGGAGGATAAAAAGGGCGTGCTTGATTACATAAACACCATGCAACCTAACTCACACAATAACAACACGCCAAACTTCACGCAACCATGTAGGTTTACAGAGTATAATGATTGCATAGTTGTAACGCCAACTCAAGCCGTACGGTTCGTGGAAATGTCGCGGGATTGGCCCCTGCTATCGTGGGGGCTGTGTATACTGGTCGGAGCAGGCCTTTTGCTGGGCTGCGAACGCCGTACGGGCATTGATCCAGAGGCGTTAGAGGCCGATGATGAACTACGGCCTGTGCAGACCACGCATGAACCCCGTTTTGTGTTGCACGAAGGAGGAAGCCGACGCGCCATTCTGGAAGCGCCCCGGATGTATCAGTATGAAACCGAGGATAGCACCTATGCTGTGATGCGAGGGCCTTACGATGCCGACACAACCGTTCGCATCCATGTTCAACTCTTTACCCCCGAGGGCGACTCCTCGGCCACCATTGCGGCCGACAGTTTGCTCTACTTTAGCGGAGAAGGTCGTGCGGATGCCTATGGGGATGTGGAAATTCATACCCCAGATAACCGTGAACTGTACAGTGAACACGTGGTGTGGACACAGGGCGACCGTAAGGTGCGATCAAGTCGGTTTGTACGCATTGTAACTCC
>CAZZCI010000046.1:0-9703 GCA_964653015.1 uncultured Rhodothermales bacterium | reverse complement strand
AATGTCGAAATCGTAGAGGGGCCCGACACGCTTCGGGCCGATTCGGTGCGCTACGAGCGCAGCAACGATCTGGGCTTTGCCTTTGGAAATGTGGAGCTAACCGATGGCGATGTGGAGGTGCGATCGACCGAGGCTATCTACTTCTTTGATGAGCGCCGCGCCGTGTTCGACGAGCCGGTAGAGCTTGAAGACAGCACGGCTGTGTTACGGAGCGAGCGCGGCGTGTACCTTTCGCCTGAGCGCCGCGCCGACTTTTCGGAGAATGTAACGCTCGACGATCCGGCATCCTGGCTTGAAGCCGATTCGCTCTCGTACTTTCGCGATCAACGTCGTTCGGAGGCGTTTGGCAATGTCTTCATTGATCGCGACCCGCGTTCTGCCGCCAACGATCCGCGGCAGCCAGACGATGCCACCGTCGATGAGGATGAGCAGGACACGCGCACCTGGCTCTTTGGCGATGAAGCCATCAACGATGAAGACGAGGCCTACAGCGATATGCGGGGGGCGGCGTTCATGGTGCAGGTGCAAGTCGACTCGCTCGGGGCGCCCCGCGATACGCTCATCACCGACGCCGATCGCCTTGTAGCGCAGCGCAGCGACTCGCTACACCGCCTAACCGCCACAACTGATGTGCGCGTGTGGCAAGATGACCTGGCAGCAACAAGCGACTCACTCGTCTACGATCGGGCCATTTCGCCCGACACCGTCGATACACCGTCGTACGAGGAAACCCGCCTATTTGGGGATCCCGATGCCTGGTTCGAACGCACGCAGATCCACGGCGATACGCTCCGCACCGTAGTGCGCGACCGTACTCTCGACTCGCTCTATGTCTTTAGCAACGCCTTTGCCGCTCAGCAAGACACGGTCGTTCAGCGCATTCAACAACTGCGTGGGCGCGACATGATTGCTCACTTCGATGACGAGGTGCTGCGTACCATCCGCGCATTTCCGAATGCGGAAACGATCCGCTTCATGGAAGAAGACGGTCAGCTTGCGCAGGCCGCTGAAGCTTCTGCCGATGAGATCATCGTCGAGTTTGACGCCGAAGGGCAGCTACGGGATGTCCGTATTCTCTCAGGCGTGCAATCGACACTCTATGACCGTCATCTCATTCCCGAGCCGTTTGAGCTAGACGGCTTTCGGTGGACTCCACAAGCACGTCCACGCAAGGAGGATCTCCTTGAAGATCCTCGCTTTCAAAACCGTTTAGATCAGGGGTGGTCGTTCGATCAGCCGCACGTTCCGCTCGTGCGCCGCAATCCGATGCCTATCGATGTTGATGCCGCTGCAGAGAATATCGAATAACTTTTTCTGAACTAATACAGCAGAATATCTATGGATGTGTCTATGGAGTCGCCGCTCACGCTGCGGGCGAAGGGGCTGACCAAGCGTTATGGAAAACGCACTGTTGTACAAGATGTGGATCTGCACGTAAAGCAAGGAGAGGTGGTTGGGTTACTTGGACCCAACGGAGCCGGCAAAACGACTACGTTTCATATGGTTGTGGGGCTGGTTCGCCCCAACGATGGCCGTGTACTGTTAGAGGACGATGACATCACGCGCCTCCCCATGTATAAACGAGCGCGCCGAGGCATTGGCTATCTGGCGCAAGAAACCTCTGTGTTTCGCGAGTTGAGCGTGGTGAACAATTTGCATGCTGTGCTAGAATTTCAGCCGATCTCTGCCGAGGAGCGCCATGCTCGCGTCGAATCGCTTATCGATGAATTTGGGCTGGAGCGTGTCCGCGATTCGAAAGGATATTCGCTTTCAGGAGGCGAGCGGCGTCGCACCGAAATTGCCCGCGCGCTGGCTACGCGTCCGAAGTTCTTTCTGCTCGACGAACCCTTTGCTGGCGTCGACCCGATTGCAGTCGAGGATATTCAGGAAATCGTAGGCGGACTGAAAGAGCGCGGACTTGGTGTGCTCATCACGGATCACAATGTTCACGAGACGCTTGCTATTACCGATCGGGCGTACTTGCTGTACGAGGGGCGTATCCTCAAGCAGGGGACCGCAGAGGAATTGGCCGCCGACCCCGAGGTCCGGAAGCGCTACCTGGGCGAAAAATTCTCGCTCGAACGCTATTAGTCCTGGGGTATGTATTGTACCTTGTGGGATACCTGAAGCGAACACGCCCTTATCCGGTTCGTATTGCAGAGGCGGTATACTCCTTTGCACCATTACATGCCATTGCGCTTTCACATCATAGCGCAACGTCTCCTCTCATCCTCCCAAACACGAATCAGTTGTCTATATGTGCGGAATTGTTGGATATATTGGCCATCAAGATGCCGAAGAGTTGCTCATGACCGGGCTAAAACGCCTCGAATATCGTGGGTACGACTCGGCAGGCGTTGCTATTGTTGGCGAGAATGGGCTCCAAACCCAAAAGCGCAAGGGTAAAGTCAAAGAACTTGCCAATGCACTGGATAATGCGCCCTTGAAGGGAACGCTTGGTATTGGCCATACACGGTGGGCTACGCACGGGCCGCCCAATGACCGCAATGCGCATCCACACGTAAGCATGGATGGCGATTTCGCGTTGGTGCATAACGGCATCATCGAGAATTACAACACCTTGCGAAGAAAGCTTAAGGAGAAGGGCTATGCCTTTAAGAGTGATACCGATACCGAGGTGCTTGTGCATCTTATCGATGCGGTGCGCAAGAAAACCGGGCTCGAACTGGAAGAGGCCGTCCGCCAGGCGCTGACGCAAGTGGTTGGCACGTACGGTATTGCCGTTGTGTCGAGCACCGATCCCGATTTGCTGATCGCCGCGCGTAAGGGCAGCCCGCTCCTCATTGGCGTGGGTGACGGTGAGTACTTTCTGGGCTCCGACGCCGCTCCCCTCGTTGAGTACACCCGGCAGGTGGTATATCTGAGCGATGGCGAGATCGTGAGCATCCGTCGAGATGGGTACCAGGTGCGCACCATCGACAATGTGCCGTTGGAGAAAGAAGTGCACGAGCTGGAGTGGACGCTCGGCGAAATTGAGAAGGGCGGATACGACCACTTCATGCAAAAAGAGATTATGGAGCAGCCCACCGCGCTCGAAGATGCCATGCGTGGACGCGTGCTGCCCGACGAGAACAAGCTTGTGCTGGGCGGCCTGCACCACGTGATGGACGATCTCCGCGAGGCCGACCGTATCATCATTGCCGCATGTGGAACGTCGTGGCACTCTGCGCTGGTCGGGGAATATCTCATCGAGCACTTTGCCCGGACTCCGGTTGAGGTGGAGTATGCCAGCGAGTTTCGGTATCGCAATCCCATCTTGCGCGATGGCGATGTGGTGCTCGTCATCTCTCAAAGCGGCGAAACAGCCGATACGCTGGCCGCGGTGCGCGAAGCGAAGCGACAGGGCGTAATGTGCCTGGGCATCTGCAACGTTGTCGGATCCACCATTGCGCGCGAGACCGATGCGGGCGTCTACCTGCATGCGGGTCCTGAAATTGGGGTGGCTTCTACCAAAGCGTTTACTGCCCAGGTGGTGGTGTTGGCCATGATCGCACTGAAGCTGGCCGAGAATCGCACCATCAGCAATGCCGAGTTTGCCAACGCCCTGCACGCGCTGGCTTCCATCCCCGATAAGGTGCGCTCGGCGCTTGACATGGACGAAACCATCGAGAAGATGGCGAACATCTATCGGTATTCGTCGAACTTCCTGTATCTGGGGCGCGGATTCAACTTCCCCGTGGCTCTTGAGGGAGCCCTCAAGCTAAAAGAAATCTCGTACATTCACGCCGAGGGCTATCCCGCTGCCGAGATGAAGCACGGTCCCATCGCACTCATCGACCGCTTCATGCCGGTGGTGTTCATTGCGATGAAAGACAGTACCTACGACAAGGTGGTGTCGAACATCGAGGAAGTGGCCGCGCGCGATGGATCGGTCATCGCCATTACCGACGAAGGCAACGGCGATCTCGACGATCTATGCGAGTACGTGCTGCGCATTCCGCAGACCGAGGAGTTCCTGTCGCCGCTGCTCACTGTCATTCCACTACAGCTGCTTTCGTACCACATTGCCGTGATGCGCGGATGCGACGTAGACCAGCCGCGGAATTTGGCTAAGAGCGTGACGGTGGAGTAGGAGCATACGATGCGCTGTGGTGAACATCGCCGCACGGTGCACCGTTGGTTTGCCCCGTTGTTTTTGTGTCCTGATGATGTGCCTACATGATCGAACTGGAGAAGCTGGAGAAGATAAAAGCGCGTTTCGAGGAGATCGAGCAGATGATGGCCGATCCTGAGATTGCCACCGACGCCCGGCAGATGTCGGAGCTCGGCCAAGAGCACGGGCAGTTACGTGAAGTGATCAAGGTGATTCGGACCTACGAAAACCTGCTCGATGAGCGCAGCGACCTGAAAGACATGGTCAAAGAAGAGTCCGGGGAGATGGCCGACCTGGCACAGAATGAACTCGAATCGCTGAACGATCGGCTTCCCCAGGTCGAAGAGGATCTCAAGCAGAAGCTCATTCCTAAAGATCCAGAAGACCGCAAAGACGCGATCATCGAGATTCGAGCAGGAACGGGCGGCGACGAGGCGGCCATCTTCGCTGGAGATCTGTTTCGGATGTACACCAAGTTTGCAGAGAAGCAAGACTGGTCGTACGAAGTCATCGACGCCTCGCACGGGTCGCACGGCGGATTCAAAGAGATCACGTTCAGTGTGAGTGGTCCGGATGTGTTTGGCACCATGAAGTACGAGAGCGGCGTGCACCGTGTGCAGCGCGTGCCCGAAACCGAGTCGAGCGGGCGCATCCACACGTCAGCCGCATCGGTGGCGGTGTTACCGGAAGCGGAAGAGGTGGACATCGACATCAAGCCGAACGACTTGAAAATCGACACCTTCCGGGCCAGTGGTCCAGGGGGGCAGTCGGTGAACACGACCGATTCAGCGATTCGCATCACCCACTTGCCCACCAAGTTGGTGGTAACGTGTCAGGACGAGAAGAGCCAGCACAAGAACCGCGACAAAGCGATGCGGGTGCTACGGTCGCGGCTTTACGATATGAAACTGGAGAAGCAGCGCGAGGAACGGGCCGAGGAGCGCCGCTCGCAGATTGGCTCGGGCGATCGCTCGGCGAAGATTCGGACGTACAACTTTCCCCAAGATCGCGTGACGGATCATCGCATGGAGGGGAGCAACAAAAACCACGCGCTCCAGGATGTGATTGAGGGCGAACTCACGCCAATTCTTGATGCGCTCAAAGCCGAAGAAAACGCCGAGCGACTGGCACAGTTGTAACGCCGCCTCCGCGAAGCCCTTTCCAATTCGTGGCTATTTCAAGCCATGTAGGCCACATTTCCCCGATGCTCTCGTAGGCCTATGCTGTCATGGCGCACCGTAAATCACATGCCGGCTGCATTATGTCGGATGGTGCCTTTGATCCCTGCTCCGGATGTACACACGTCGAAAGGCGATGTACGCCCACCGGGGCATGAACATCCTGTTTCATTCCAAAGGGACACACCCTCTTATGGCTAACGAAAACATGTACGAGCTGACCTACATCATTAGTGGGGTCGCTCAGCAAAACCAGATTGACGACATCGTCAATTCCATCAACAGCTTTATTCGCGAGCACGGCGAATTGCTTGAGGTAGATGAGTGGGGCAACCAGCGGTTGGCCTACCAAATCAATAAAAAGCGTAGCGGATACTACGTAAACCTATACTTCCGTGCCCCCGGTTCGGTGGTACCTAAGCTTGAACGTCAGTTGCAGCTGAACGATCAAATCTTGCGGTACCTCACGTTACGCATGGATGCGAAGATGCGTCGCCACTACGAGAAGACGCAAAGCCCCACCGCGATCGAAGACGCTGCTGAGGAAGAGTAAGCGCGGCGTCGCTACGTTCTCGTCTCATTCTACCAACTTTTTATTCTCTTATGGCTCGCAACGACCAAGATTTCGAACACATTGAATACGTGGACTACAAGGACACCGAGTTCCTTGAGCAGTTCACCAACAACCAAGGGAAGATTCTGCCCCGTCGTGTCGGCGACGTACCGGCCCGGGTGCAGCGTCAGATTACCCGCGCCATCAAACGGGCTCGTCATTTGGCGCTCCTGCCTTACGTATCCGACTCGGTCCGTTAAGGCCGGGGTTGTTTCCTGAGTTGTTGACTTAAATCCATTTAGCATATTATGGACGTTATTCTGTTGCAAGACGTTGATCACCTCGGCTCCAAAGGGGAGGTTCATGAGGTGGCCGATGGTTACGGACGAAATTATCTCATTCCCCAAGGACTTGCACGCATGGCGACGGACGGCGCCGTCAAACAATTGCGTGAAGAGCAGCGCCAGGCATCGCGGAAGGTTGCGGCTAAGAAAGAAGAGGCCGAGCGCGTAGCCGATGAACTCGAAGATATGCAGGTTGTGTTCACCGCGAAGGTGGGCGAAGAGAACCGCATTTTCGGAACCATTACCACGCAGCAAATTGCGGTGGAGTTGGCCAACCGCGGCTTCGATATCGACCGTCGTGATATTGAGTTGCAAGAAGATATCCGCGTGATTGGGGCCTACAAAGCCCGCATCAAGGTGCACTCAGAAGTGGATGCGCTGCTTGACATCCAGGTTATCCCGGAGTCGTAAGCACGCCTGTGCGCCATGTGTTATGGCGTAGCGTATGATGCACGACCCAATACAAAACGCCCACTCGGCAGTCGTTCGAGTGGGCGTTTCGTCGTTGCGGCACCGGGCGCCGAAACTACTCGTTATCGCGGCGCATCCAGGCCACAATGAGCCCGGTGCCAATGCCAAGGGCCAGAATGAAAAGATACCACAGGGGCGATTCAGCAATCTCCATAATCAGTTGAAAGCAAAAAGGTTAGTTCGATGCGATTTGGCGTTCCCACGTCCGAAAGCGGTTCAACTCGTTGTGAGTCGTGCGCACAACGAAGGCCACAACCGCGGCATCATCTAGTAACCCAATGCCCGCTATCGATTTTCCGCGAGGGCGGCGCATCAAGAAAAAGTAGAGGACAGCCAATGAGAGCACGCCCAGCGAGCGCCACGGGAAGCGGGGATATTCGCCGCGTCGCCACGCCTTAACCAGTCGAACGAGCGTAGCCACGTCATCAATGATGACAGCGGGCATAGAGCGGTCTTCATCCAGCCGGTCTACGGCACGGCGGAGCAAGGCAACCCATTGCAGGCGCTGTTCAATCAGTTGCTGAAGCGTAGATACGAGCGTTTCAGAGACCGATTGCGATTGCCCGTTCTGCCCATTTGGGTCGGAGGTGTCGGAGGCGGAATCGCTTCCATTGGTCGTCTTTGTAGTCGTGTCGTCTTCAGAAGAAGCATCGGGTGAGGAGGCATCGGGTGCGTCGGCAGGTGAGGCGTCAGACATAAAGCACGTTGGGTTGGTGTGGAGTCGAAGCGAAGAGCCCCGGTATCGGAAACGACCGATGGGGGACTACCTTTGATGCATAGACCCGTGTTAGAGTTCACAGACAACATCAAAGATGGTTACTCAACGAACCGATCAGCCGGAAAAGGCTGCTCGCTGGCTGCGCATGGGCGATTGTGTGGCGTTTCCCACCGAAACGGTGTACGGGTTGGGGGCCGATGCGATGAACCCAGAGGCGGTGATCAAGATCTTTCAGGCCAAGGGCCGCCCGGCCGACAATCCGCTAATTGTGCATCTGGCTTCTGTAGAGCAGGTGGAGCAGGTAGGACGCGATCTTTCGCCTGCAGCGTGGACCCTGCTACGCACGTTTAGTCCAGGACCGCTTACGTGTGTGGTGCATAAGCACCCGGATGTGCCCGATGTAACGACCGCTGGGCTCGACACGGTGGGCGTGCGCATCCCGGCGTTGCCTATGGCGCAGGCGTTCTTGCAGGCGTGTGCTGTACCTGTGGCTGCACCTTCGGCCAACCAATCGGGGCGGCCTAGCCCCACTACTTGGGAGGCTGTACGCGAGGACTTGGAGGGGCGTATCCGGGGCATCCTGATTGGTCCGCAAGCCCCCACGGGGATTGAGTCTACCGTCATCGACACCACGGTAGACCCGCCAGTGGTGTTGCGTCCGGGAGCAATTACGCTGGAGGATGCGCAGCGTGTGGTTCCAGCGCTCACAATGGCGACAACGACCGACGCCGAGCATCGGAGTCCAGGCACGCGTCATCGGCACTATGCGCCTACTGCTCGTGTTGAAGTGGCCGATCCCGAGCGGGCCCATCCTGATCCGGAGGCAGGATACATTGGGCTCCACCCCCCTGCGCAGCGCGATGCATGGGGCCGGGTGGTGTTGTGTGGCAGCCTTTCCGACTATGCATCGCGGCTATTTGCTACGTTTCGGCAGTTCGACAACGACGGGTTTCGGCGCATTGTGTGTGAGCCGGTGGAACCTACCGGCTTGGGACGCGCCCTCATGGATCGTATCATGCGGGCAGCGGCCCCCTCGTCTTCCGAAACATCCACCGATGCAGCGCCGGAATCAGACGCGCCATGAGCACGGTAGCCCGTGCCACACCGGGACGAAATGCTACGTGGTGCAGACGGCGCCCCCACTTCAGGCGCGTGTCAAAGGCGCGGTGCCAGTCGGTGCGGTAGGCATCTAGCAGCGTAGACGGTCGAGTCGTATCCGACAGATATACATGCAGATGGGGAACGAGCAGGTCGGCTGCATGCAAAGCCATCGCCATGCCATCGCCGCAGAGCGGGGCGATCATGGCGGCGGTGTCGCCCACCATACACACGTCTTGGTGCACGGGGCCTTTGGTGTCGAGCGTCACCTGGCTTACTGCGCAGAAGTCGGTGCAGCGGGTGCCTTGCGCCAGCCGTTCTTTGAGGTGTGGGTTGGCGTTGGCGGCTGCAGTGAGCATCGCGTCGGGCGAGCCGGTGTCTTTAAGCAATGAGCGGCGGCCAATCCAGCAGACGTTGAAGCGGTTGTTTTCGACCGGCGAGCAGCCGCAGTATCCCCCTGGAAAGGCGTGGATGTCAATGACTGGAGGCATCGTGCCTTCATAGTGGGCTTTGAACGCCACCACATCGGCAGGCTCTGACAGATTGGTTCGGTTCATCGTGCGGTCGGGAATGCCGTGTTTGCCCCAGGCCCCTACCACCACTTGAGCGTCGGTTGTTCCATGGGCATGAGCGACGGTAAACCCATCGTTTAGCGAGCCGCGAATGTCGGATACGCGACATCCGGTATGTATTCTGGCGCCTTCGTCTTCGGCGCGTGTGGCTAGTTCTGCATCCAATACGTACCGGCTAATACCGAGGGCTGCAGCTGGCATGTCGTTGGTTACAGAGAGCGACCCGGCAGTAAGCACTGAGGTGTCGATGCGGGGCGGGTTGTGCACTGCTAATGCGTCTGTAAGCCCAAGTTGGTCGAGCGAGCGTTGCGATTCAGGAGACAAAAACTCGCCGCACAGCTTGTGGCGCGGATATGATTGGGCCTCAAAGAGAGCGACGGTATGGTCATGGGCAGCCATTTGCGTGGCTACGCTCAATCCAGCCAGTCCTCCGCCAACAACAGCGACATCTACCATGGGAGCAACGTAGGGGAAGTCCAAGAGGGAGTGTGCTGTGCGTCATACCCATAGCGGCGGCGAGCATTCCCATGCGTTTACATCGTTACGAATGAAGGGGGGCCGCTCGATCGATCAGAGCCTGCTGAGCGTTGGGGAGATGGGTCCACCGAATGCCATTCGGCGGCTACATGGGCCTCCTCCGTCGGCCTTCGCTCAC
>CAZZCI010000045.1:6344-12766 GCA_964653015.1 uncultured Rhodothermales bacterium | reverse complement strand
GCACTCCTGCTAAGCATTAACGGCATAGCCGCTGCTATGCAGAGTACGGGGTAGGGTTCGAAGCGTGCAGTAGCCTACAGCGATCTTTCTCGTATCCAACTCAAAGTCATATATGCGTGGCATTGTACTGGCGGGCGGGCGCGGCACGCGTCTGTATCCGGCGACCGAGGCGCTTAGTAAACAGTTGCTTCCGGTGTACGACAAGCCGATGATCTACTACCCGCTGTCGGTGCTTATGCTGGCCGGGATTCGCGACATCTTGCTCATCACAACGCCTCGCGACCGCCCCCACTTCGAGGCGCTCCTGGGCGACGGCACCGATCGCGGCCTCCGTATCCAGTACGCCACGCAAGACGCACCCCGAGGCATTGCTGACGCCTTTCGCATCGGGGCCGACTTCATTGGGGATGCGCCCGTCATGCTCATTCTCGGCGATAACCTCTTCTACGGCGATGGCTTGCAGCGCCGCTTAATGCGTGCAGCCGATACGCTGCAGGGCGGCACCATTTTCGGATATCCAGTGAGCGACCCCGAACGCTACGGCGTCGTCGACTTTGATGCCGACGGCACGGTGACGGACATCATTGAAAAGCCCGAAACACCACCCTCCAACACAGCCGTCACAGGGCTCTATCTGTACACATCTGATGTTGTGGATATTGCCGCCTCGCTCACGCCTTCCGATCGGGGCGAACTGGAGATCACCGATGTGAACCGCGCCTATCTGCAACGCGGCACGCTTACGGTAGAGCGCTTTGGGCGCGGCATGGCCTGGCTGGATACGGGCACCCCCGATGCCCTCTGGCAAGCCACCAACTTCATCGCCACGATCGAGCGGCGACAGGGGCTTAAGGTGGCCTGTCTGGAGGAAATTGCCTACCGCCAGGGCTGGATTGATGCAGAGGCCGTTGCGAAACGCGCCGAGATCTGCGGGAATAGTCCATACGGCGCTTACCTGAAGCGGCTCGTCACGGGTACGTGATCGGCGAAAGCATCAGCCAGGCTTGCACTCCAGGTCCGTTCACGCTACATTCTAAAGCATATCGTTCCGCGCGTTCATGCACTGGTTGCCCTACCCATGACATCGATTCGGTACCAACATACGCAAGTCGGCACCGTCATCTTGAGTGTTGTCGGGTTTGCCGCTGTTGGACTGGCCAGCCTGATAACCACGAACGAAATTTCCTGGCTGGTTGGAGGACCGGTGCTTGGGTTGGTCGTCCTTACGCTCAGCATCTTCTACGCGCTGACCATTGAGGTGACGCCCACCACCGTTCGCTGGTATTTCGGATGGGGCGTTTGGTCGAAAGAGATCCCGCTAGCAGCACTCCGAAAGGTCGAGCCCGTCACATACCCCTGGTACTACGGCTATGGCATCCGCTATACGCCCGAAGGCTGGCTCTACAACGTATCGGGAACGCAGGCGGTAAAGCTCGTGCTTCGGAATGGCACCCCGCTTTTGGTGGGCACCGACGATCCGGAGGGTCTCGTGCGTGCGGTCCGCCAGCATGCTAACTTATAACTGCTATCGTATTAAAACACCACTTCTCATGATGACTCATTATCACCCTATCAGTATAACGCACTGTTTTTACGTCACGCTCATCCTGGCTTTTGGGGCACTGCTCGTGGTCGGGTGCCAAAGCGACGCGCATGAGGTTTCCATCGAAGAGCGCGATGGGGTGCTTCATATCCGCAATGCCGGACCTGGACTGTGGGCCGACCGCGACGCGTCGCCTATCGATTTCGATCTTGAACAAACCTATGGAACCGACGATGGCACCGACGCAATGCTGGGCGATGCACGCACCTTCGTTGCAGACGATACAGGCCATCTGTACGTCTTTGACCGCCAAACCAGCCAACTCAAGAGCTTTGCCCCCGACGGCACACTCCGCTGGACTGCCGGTCGTCAAGGCGAGGGGCCCGGCGAGTTTCAGAACCCGTTTCACGATCGCGTGCTTACCCTCGATGAAAGCAACCTATACGTGCTCCACCAGATGGGCACCCGCATCGAACACTTCGATACCGACGGCTCCTACATCGACTCGTACTCTATCGGTGAAGACACCCAGGTTAATGCGCTTGTCGGGATCTCTTCAAAAGGGTACCTTCTACTGGCTGCTCCCATTTGGGGACGCGTAGGTGAGCACCTCTACCGCTTTGATCTTGACACACAAACGATCGTTGATGACACAGAGATCGTGCTCCACGATGACCCCGTTGATGAAGAGAGATCAGCACACAGCGCAGGACTTACGGTCCACGGCGACTCCCTGGTTGGGCGGCTTGGCATTGGTCAGTATGCATTGTGGAGCCTCGACGCTGTGGGCACGCCAGCGCGTACAATTACTCGCGAGGTTGACTACATGGTGGGCGTCGGGCAGTACGACATAGACGGGGGTTTTCGCATGCGTGGATACAGCTCCCTGAAGGGTCCCTTCGTCTTGCCAAGCGGACACTGGTTCGCTTTTACCTACTACGCGCCCGAGGTACGCGACCCGGATGAGCAGCTCCAACGTGAGATCAACGAGAACGCTCCGTCCCCCACGTACCGCGCCACCATCGATCTTTTCGATTCAGATGGACGCTTTCTGGATGCAATGGTCTGGGAAGACACGCAGACCCCAGACATTGGCGAGCCTGCTCAGGTGGATGCGGAAGGCCGCCTATACACCATTGCGCAGGAGCCCTATCCGCAGCTGAGACGCTATGCTGTACGCGTGGCCGCCCCGCAATGAATCGACCTGTGCGGTGTTGTGTATGAAACCGTTGTCACAGCATCTATTCTCAAATTGAGTGGTCAGTATGCGATACAGAGCGTTTTTCATTGGTGGACTGTTGCTTTTGTGCGGGGCGCTCGTCGCCTGCAACGGGGAGCCCGATCAGGATTCAGAGGCTGATTCGGCAGAGGCGGGCACGGTACTTATTGCCGATAAAGACAACGATGTGCTATACTTTGTGGATCGCGCTACCCGGAGCACCGAAGACAGTGTAGAGGTGGGCCGCGGTCCGCATGAGGTTGCGGTGCATCCTACAGAGCCCCGTGCTTTCGTGGCCAACTATGAGGGAGAAGGCAGCATCTCGGTGATCGACCTGGAAGAGCGCACCGAAATTGAGCGGGTAGACCTCGAACCGGGCAGCGCGCCCCATGGCATCGAGGTAGCTGCCGACGGCGTGGCGGTCTACATCACTGCAGAAGGCATCGATAGCGTGATCGAAATGAATACCGAAAGCCATGAGATTGTGCGTACGATGCCGACCGACCAGGAGGGCTCTCACATGCTTACGCTTTCGCCCGATGGCATGCGCGTGTACACGGCGAACCTGAGCGCGGGCACCGCCACCGCGATCGATATTCCATCCGGCGCGATCACAGAGCATATTGAAACTGGCGAGGGCGCTGAAGGCATTGCTATGACACACGATGGAAGCGAGCTGTGGGTATCGAACCGTGCCGAAGATACCGTGTCGATCATCGATCCGCAAACGTTGGAAGTGGTTGACACCTTTGAAGTCGAAGGATTTCCGCTACGCGTGTATATGGCCCCCGATGGACGCACCGCACTGCTTTCGTGTGCACAGGCCAACGAAGTAGCGTTTGTGGACATCGGCACGCGCGAAGTTACCGACCGGGTACCGACCGGCGAAACGCCTGTAGGCATCCAAATCACACCTGACGGCGAAGAAGCCTTTGTGGGCAACATGAACGATGGAACGGTTACCATTATCGATATGGACGCCCGCACCGTTGATGAAACGTTGGAGTTGGGAAGTGGCCCAGACGGGATGGCTTTTGTTGAGTAACAGTGTGCCCCCTGTAATTGGGTGCCTCCATACACCCAGAAAAGGGCCTCGCGACAAGCGAGGCCCTTCTTTTTTGTGTGTGACAAAAAGTAGATACATCAACCGGTGTGCCAGCGGTACTGGCGAAGCATGGCTGGATCTTTCGTCCGCTTCATAATGGTTCCACACTCCTGACAGTAAAACACGACCTCACGCACCGGAGCCGAGATGCCAAGCATGAAGAAGAATCCGGCCCATATCGAATAACGAGGTTCAGCCACCACACGCTCATGGGTTAAGTCGTTTCCACAACTGCACTCTTTGTGTTTGATATCGGCAGTCGAAGTAGAAGCCATAGCCGCGGCGGCCCCTTTTTCGGCCACTTTCTCCTGAAAGCGGCGTGCAGCAGGCTTTACTTTATCTTGTAAGAAAGCCGGCTTCTCCGTTGACTCTTCCTCGGTTTCACGCACGAAAACATAATAATCGAGCGAGAACCGGCCTGCGCCAAAGGCAAACACAGCCACGAGCAAAAAGAGCACCAATGCCGAAAACTCCAACGACTGCCCGGCCGTAAGTAAGCCTTCCTGAATATGAACAAAGCCCACGGCTCCAATCAGCACCGGTATCTGCAGGGCCGCAGCCAGTCGGGTAAGCAATCCCACTGCAAGAAGCAACCCGCCAATAAGGTGAGCAAATGTGACGTAGTGGGCAATGGCCGCAGAGGCCAGCGAGAACTCTGAAAGATCCACAAGGGTAGTTACGCCTTCGGCAAACGAAATGAAGAGCACCCCTCGGATAAAGAGTCCAATTCCCAGATAAATACGCACCAGATCAATCACAGCATCTGGGTTGTCCCGGAGCCAGTTGGTCCAAACTTGAATACGATGCATCATGAGTCTGGTGGATATCAATGGCGTGTGCAGAAATTATGGTGATTCGTTAAAACCTCCTCCCGTGTTTGTGTTTGCTTAGTGAAGGGCATGAGGCCACATGTTACGCCTTATGGACACATTTACACATCGTTCACATAACGGAGTACGTATAGACCATTGAAAAAAGGCTTGTAGTTGCAACCCCGCAGCATTGTATGCTTACTACACGTATACACGCAGCGTAACCCTTTCCTCATTTATTTTGTCTGTTTGATGGCATACACTACGATGTTTCCCGATCAGCCCGATACGGCTCGTTTGTGGATTCAGGGGGCTACGCACTCCGTAGATGCAGCGGTGCAAGAGCGCACGTTAGCTGATCTAAAGCCATTTTTTGACGACTGGACAGCACACGGACATCCCGTTACGGGTGCGGCTCGCTGGCGCGACAATCGGTTTCTGTTCGTAGCTGCGCATTGCAAATCACCCAACGCGTCTATTTCTGGATGTGCTATTGACGCGTTCATGTCGGTCGTTAGAGAGATTACAGCTACCCACAACATTACGTGGGCTCCCTCGCTATCTGTTATGTATCGTGGCGAGGGGGGAGCGGTAACGATGTGTACGCGTAACGACTTTGCCCAACGGGCAGAGAACGGAACGGTGGATGTCACCACCTCCGTTTTCGATTCCAGCCTCACTCAACTGAGCGAGCTACGTCAAGGCCTGTTTGAGCAACCGGCCTCTGAGACCTGGCATGCTCGTGCTTTTTCGCTTGTTCAACCCGCGTGACTTGTGCCTATGTATCGCTTAGTTTTCTTACTTGCTGGCCTATTACTGCTTCCGCTGTCAGCAGATGCTCAACGGTATATCGACCAGTTCGCCGTTGTTGACCTTCTGGAAAAGCGGGGAGAAGCGTTGAACGCTCTTCCAGAGGTCCACTACGAGTACTACGAATTCGACCATCCTCGCAAAAACTCGGTTGTCGCACGCGCCTCGATGTATCGCGAACTGGGTGAGGGCGACTCGGACCTCGGACGCAAACGAGCCCAGCTGGTAGAGCTTCTTAACCGTACCTCGCTCGGCCAGCTAGCACTTGGCGACACGATCGTTGTGCCTACGGAGTTTGAGGTGGATTTTCGGGCGTACTCGCCCTTTCCGCGGTATTACCCGGGTGCGCGGAATGAAGACAAGCTGTTTGTCATCCACAAAGAGGTGCAGGCGTTTGCTGCGTATGAGTATGGCGAACTACAGCGCTGGGGGATTATCAACACAGGAGACCCGGAAGAGTATCCAACGCCCAATGGCCGGTTTAACTTTAACTGGAAAGAGGAATATCGGATCTCCTCGCTGAGTCCTGAAGACGAAGACTGGGAGATGTATTGGGTCTTCAACTTCCACGATGCGCGCGGCATTCATATCCACCAGTACCCGATGCCAACCGGAGGCCCCACCAGCCGAGGATGTGTACGTATGGTGGATGCAGATGCCGAGTGGGTATACAATTGGGCCGATGCGTGGACCGTGTCAAACGGCCGTACCGACGTTACCTCTCGCCAAGGCAGACTGCTTGAACCGGGATCTATGGTGCTTGTGCTGGGGGATGACCCTGAGGGCGACCCTGACATTTTCGAGTATGGACGCCGGTACCCCGTGCTCAATCGCGTTACGTTGCCCCGCAACCCGTACGACGTAGAGCCAGGGACACGTCAGCAAGAGATCACCGATCGCTGGCGCGCAGCAAACTAAATGATGTCTTAAACA
>CAZZCI010000045.1:0-6244 GCA_964653015.1 uncultured Rhodothermales bacterium | reverse complement strand
AAACAAGCCTACCCCACAACACAAAAAGGCAGCCCCGATAACGGGCTGCCTTTTTGGATTTTACGTGCTTGGTAGAACGTGTGCAGTTACACCTGTTCTACCGGCTGACGGTACATGGTATTTACGTAATCAATCACCATGCGCTTAGCCGAGAATGGAGCCGGCAAATCGCCAATAGCGCGTCGCATGCGAGCTACCCACGCTTCTGGAATGCCTGCGCTGTTGCGCGTGTAAAACTCGGGAACGACCGAGGTTTCCAGTTGCGTGTAAAGCGATTCGGCGTCTTGCGCGTCCTCTTTTTTCTGGCCTTCGGGGCCGCGTGGCGCAAACTTGCCGGTGGGTTCTGGACCAATAGCCCAGCCGTTTTCGCCGTCGTAGCCTTCGGGCCACCATCCGTCGAGAACAGACAGGTTCAGGCCGCCATGGGCAGCAACTTTCTGGCCACTGGTGCCGCTTGCTTCCATGGGACGGCGTGGGTTGTTTAGCCACACATCAGACCCCGACACGAGCATACGCCCCACTTCCATGTTGTAGTTTTCGAGAATCAGTACGCGCCCGGCAAAGCCTTCTTCTTGACTGATCTCGTAGATCTTCTTAATGAACCCTTGTCCGCCTTCATCGGCAGGGTGTGCCTTTCCGGCAAACAGAATCTGGATGGGCCGGTCTTCATCAGCGAAGAGTGCACGAGCCCGCTCCAGGTCGGTAAAGATGAGCGGGGCCCGCTTATAGGTAGCAAAGCGCCGGGCAAACCCAATCGTCAGCACATCCGGATCTAAGTCTGGCTGCATGGGCAGCGACTGACTTTCTGCATGCTCGGTGGCATAGTTGAGTAGACGCGCACGCAGTTTATTGCGATACTTCCAGAGCGTGGCATCATCGAGGTCGGCCAGTGGTGCCCAGAACTCGGGGGTGTGACGCTGGGTGGCCCAGTCGGCATCGACATGCGTATCAATGAAGTCGCGTGCGGGTGGGGCTGTCCAGGTAGGCAAGTGCACGCCATTGGTGATTGACCCAATCGGCACCTCGTCGACCTCCAGGTCGGGATACATGTCTTGCCACTGCTGCTGGGCTACGCGTCCATTGATCTTGGATACGCCGTTAGAAGCGCGTGCCAGATTCAGTCCTAGCACCGTCATCACAAACTCGTCGGTTTCGTCATCGGGATCGACGCGTCCATAGCGAGCCAGATCCTCCAAATCGAGAGGATGTTCGGCGGCGTACCCCTTCATTTCGGTGGTGAAGAGCTTCGGCGCAAAGCGATCGTGCCCGGCAGGCACAGGCGTGTGTGTGGTAAACACGCAGTCGGCGCGCACAGCAGCTTCAGCTTCGGCAGGAGAGGCCCCGTTTTCGATGTACTCCCGCATCAGTTCGAACATGAGGAAGGCGCAGTGGCCTTCGTTGGCATGGTACACCTCGGGTGTTTCGCCAAGCTCGCGCAGGAGGCGAAGTCCAGCCACTCCAAGCACCAGTTCTTGCCGGATGCGCTCTTGGTCGCCGCCCTGGTAGAGGCGCCGGGTAAGGCTGCGCAGCGGCTCATCATTGCCCTCGTGATCGGTATCTAGCAGGTACAGCGGGATACGTCCCAGTTCTACCTTCCAGGCCTGCACCTGCACAGTTTCGCCAGCAATGGGAACGGGAATGCGCAGGGGGGCTCCATTGGCATCGGTGACCAGCGTAAGTGGGTTGTTTTCAGGATCCAGCGGAGGATAATTCGCCTGCTGGTTTCCGTTTTCGTCAAACGACTGGTGGAAGTAGCCTTCGCGTAGCAAGAGCCCAACCGCAGTAAACGGAAGGCCCAGGTCAGAGGCCGCTTTGGCATGATCTCCGGCCAAAACACCGAGCCCGCCCGAATAGAGCGGCATGCTTTCATGCAGGCCATATTCCATACAGAAATACGCCGTATCGGGCGCATCGTCGATTTCAGCAGGGGTGTTCAGATAGTCCTGCAAATCGTCATAGACCGCATCGATATCGCGGCGCAGTTCCGGATCAGTAAGTCGGTCATCATCGGCAGCACGCAACGCGGCATACGGACTATTTCCAGCGGCGGCGTACGCTTCCGGATGCACACGCTCAAAAAGAGCGCGGGCGCGGGGCGTCCAACTCCACCAGAGATTATTAGCGATCGCTTCGAGTTTTTCCGTTGTGGTCATGAGCGAACAAAAATGAGGATAGAATGGCAGTCGAGAAAGCCAAAAGAGTTACGTGGCGGCGTACACCTTAATCGCCGGAATGTGCCCACGGCGCGTGCGGGTAGCCGCATGTAACATGCTTTCGGCCAGTTCAACAGGAGAAATCCAGGTGTTAGGGTCGCTGTCGGGCATTGCCGATCGGTTAGCGGGCGTATCAACAACGCCCATGGGATACAAGGTAGACACACGGATGCCGTCATCGCGTAGTTCGGCATCGAGCGATTTTAAATAGGCGGCGACGGCGCCTTTCGAGGCAGCATACAGGCCCATACCGGCGCCTCCATCCTCGGCTGCGGGAGCAGAAACTCCTAGAAAGAAGCTGTTGTCCACAGTTTGAAGATGAGGAAGGGCTCCCTGCGCAGTTGCAAAGAGCGTGCGCATGTTTAGATCCATCATGTGGGCGTAGTCCTGCGCGGTGGCTTCGGTTGCGCCTTGCATGGCAAATCCGCCTGCAATGGCAAGCACCGCGTCGGGGGCGCCAAGCGCATCAGCCAGCGTGGCAAACGCCGCGTTGGCCGCATCCACGTCGGTAAGATCTGCGGAGGCCGTCTTCGCGTTGGGATAGGCCGAAGCGACGGAAGCAAGGGCATCGGTATCGTAGTCAATGAGACCAAGCGTCCATCCGGCATCGGCAAAAACCTGGGCTGTGGCGCTGCCAATGGCTCCTGCAGCTCCAGTAATAAATACAGTAGACATAACCAGTTAAGGGATTAGGGGGATTATGCGATTGATCGGATCCAAACTGCAGCGCTGCGAGCAGGGAGCGAGACGGTAGGATCGGAAGGGTCGAGGGAAGCAGATCGTTCAGGGGGCCACACAGCGCGATATGAGGCCCCCTCAAGAGCCGGAGCGGGGAGCGTAAGGTGAGCAAGCTCAGGGGCCGTGTTAAAGGCGACCACCGCTTCATGAGTGTCGGTATGACGCAGAAAGATGGCTTGACGGTCCGTGGTATGAAGCACACGAACATCTCCTACACGTAGCACTGGATGCGCGTGTCGTAAGGCAATGGCGTTCTGAAAGAATGATAGCAACTCCTCATCCCATGCTGAAGGGCGATCCCAGGGGAATGCCTCGCGGCAATGCGGGTCGCCCGCACTGCTCATGCCAATTTCGTCGCCGTAGTAGATACAGGGAGCACCGGGCATGGTCATGAGAAAGAGTACCGCCAAACGCAGCGCTTCTCGGTTCTCGCCAAGGGTCCACAAGGCGCGAGGCGTATCGTGGCTGTCGAGCAGGTTAAACTGGGCTTGCTGGATGGCGCGTGGGTAGCGCGTGAGTGTTGTCATAACCTCGCGCGTAAACTGGTGGCCATTGCGCGGTTCAAAGTCGAAGTGGATGTGGTCAAAGCCGCGTAGCGTGTTAGGGGCCACGAACCCAAAGAGTGAGTCTACGAGCGGGTAGTTCATCACGGCATCGAACTGGTCTCCTTGCAGCCACCGGTCGGCGGGTGTCCAGATCTCGCCGCAGATGTATGCCTCTGGGTTGGCGGACTTTACGCGTGTGCGGAACGTACGCCAGAAATCATCATCGTCAATTTCGTTGGGTACGTCTAGACGCCATCCGTCTATGCCCTGTTCGACCCAGTGCGTGGCTACGTCGAATATAAACGAGCGCACGGCGGGGTGGTTGGTGTTTAGCTTAGGCAGTGCGGGAAGATTGGCCCATGCCTTGTATCCACACGAATCGCCGTTGGCGGAATACGGGCGAAGGGGATCGTCTGTCAGATAAAACCAGTCGGTATAGGGTGAATCAGTACCGTTTTCCAGAACATGATGGAAGGGCCAGAAACCGCGACTGGCATGGTTGAATACACCATCGAGAACGACCCGCATGTCGCGATGGTGGGCAGCATCAAGCAAGGCATCGAGCGCCTCGTTTCCACCCAGCAGCGGATCGACGGTGTAGTAGTCAAACGTGTGGTAGCGGTGATTGGCAGCCGAGGCGAAGATTGGATTCAGGTATAGCGCGGTAACGCCCAGCTCTTGCAGGTAGTCTAGCCTCTCAATGATGCCCCACAAGTCGCCTCCTTGAAACCCTTGCTCTTCCGGAGGATGCCCCCATGGTTTGAGTGTTACCGTGCGATGCGCATCGACCGCTCCGCTTCGAGCAAAGCGGTCGGGAAAGATCTGGTAGAACACGGCATGCTTGACCCAGTCGGGGGTGGAGGGTGTCATAGAGACAAAGGAATGGAGGGTGAGTATGGCCGAAACGAGCCTACGAGATGATCAGGCGGTATGGGGGTTTACATCAGGATCGGCAAGAGGGGGATGATCAACCACGGTGCGATCAAGACCAGGGAGAACGGATTCGAGTTCGGGCCGCCGTTCTTCTAAATCGGGCGGCAGTTGAAGCGTGCTTCCTAGTTGCTGGAGCGGTTCATCGACGGTGAACCCGGGCTCATCGGTAGCAATCTCGAATAAGACGCCTCCTGTGCGTGTTCGATCGCGAAAGTATATCGACTTAAAGTAGGTGCGGTCGCGCACATCGCTGACGTCCAGCCCCATGCTGCGCAGATGATCTTGCCACGTGCGCTGCATCGCCGAGGTAGCAACACGAAACGCAACATGATGCACCGTGCCGTATCCATTGCGTCCATCACCGGGCGGAGTACGCGCCGACAGGTCTATGTATCGTCCGGGTTCGTTGCGTGGGGATTGCAAACTCCGGTTCGCAGGCGCCTTCAGGCGACGCAGTGCGCCTTGTTCATCTGTAACTGTCCACCCAAAGGTGTCGGTGAAAAAGGAGGTCGTGGCATCCAGATCAGGAGTTGGCAACGTAATGCTGTGTAGGCCCTGCAAGGCAACGGCGTCATTAAATATAGAGCCTGGGCTCCACGGTGTGGAGGTCCCTTCCGCAGCCGGTACCAATGCCAGAGAGAGCATGTCGTGGGCCTGAAAGCGAATCACCGAGGTGCCAAATCGGTGCGTAGACACGGGGGTGTACCCAAGTTCACTCAGCCGGGTGCGCCAAAACATAAGCGCGTCTGGATGAATGACAAAAGCAACAGGGGCGGGGGTTCCTAACCCGATTTGACCAGGCATAGAGCGCGGCCATGGGAAGAGCGTGAGCAACGTACCTGGAGAGCCCTGCATATCCCCAAAGTACAGATGGTGTGTGGAGGGATCGTCAAAGTTGACGGTGGTTTTGACAAGGCGCATCCCAAGGATTCCGGCGTAAAAGTCGATTGCGGTTTGCGCAGCGCCCGTAATCGCAGTAATGTGGTGGAGGCCAGCAATAGGAGCAGGCATGGTGGGGCAAACGCATGGAGGGCAATAGGTGAAAAGGGAGCGTTCCGCAATGCTGCTAAGAATCTGTCTCTTGACCGGAGGCGGCCGAGTCTTCAGAGGCCGGTGACGCATTTTGAGCTATAACAGCAAGCGTACAACGGCTCACACAAACGAGACGGTCCCCGTCGTCATAGATCTTTACGTCCCATACCTGTGTGCTTTGGCCCACATGAAGCGGAGTGGCCTGTGCATGCACGGTGCCATCGGAGACCGCCCGTACATGGTTTGCATTGATCTCAACGCCCACGGCAGTATGGCCGGAGGGAGCCGCCAAATAGCCGCCCACACTCGCTACGCTTTCGGCAAGAACAACGCTTACGCCTCCGTGCAATTGTCCAAAGGGCTGATGGTGGCGTGGCGTAACCGGCATTGAGGCGGTAACTTGACTGGAAGTAATCACCTCAAATGTAATGTCAAGAAGTTCGGCGGCACCGCCCATAGAAGACGGAAGCGGCTTTTCGGGCATAGATGCAACAGATGCAAGTAGAAGCATTGTGAAAGACAGCCCACATAACCTACATGATTCTACAGAGAAATGCGACCCCAGGGCTATATCTACCCATGGGCCCTCATTGATGAGGTGGGTTGAGGTGGTACGATTGGTGATGGCAAAGCGTTAAATGACGGTAGCGGTAAGGTATTAAGTGATTGACATGTGGTTTACATCATCGCAACCGGTCCCCTCCTCTGTCTCCGAGCTTCGCCGCAGGCGTGATCCTGTGGACATCTCCCACTTGGCCAACTAGTCCTTACACATAACTTTCT
>CAZZCI010000044.1:11213-12830 GCA_964653015.1 uncultured Rhodothermales bacterium | reverse complement strand
TAACATATCCGTTATGCATATGAGGGCGCTCCCTTGCATATTGGAGATACGCATTTGTGTTGTATCATTCACTCCTGCCCTCCCATGAGCAATGAAGGATCGCTGGGTCGTCGTTCGTTTCTCAAACGAGCCGGGCTTGCTGGCGGTGCCCTGGGCGTAGCTGCCGTTGCGCCAGGATGTACGTCTCCGGCCGCCGCGGCTCATGCAGCTATCACCGTATCAGGCCAGGTGATCAGCGAAGGCGAAGGGATTGCGGATGTGTTGGTGACCGACGGCCTTACCGTTGTGCAGACCGATGCCGATGGCACGTTCACGCTGCCTGCCGACGCCCGTCAGCCATTTGTGTACCTCTCGGTGCCCGCCGGGTATGCCATTCCGCAGCACGAAACGGGTACCGCCCGTTTCTTTGAACCGCTCGGTGACGCCCCTGAACAGGACGTTACCTTTGAACTGGAGCCCCTCTCTTATGACGAGTCCCGTCATGCATTCGTGGTCCTGGCAGATCCGCAAACCGAAGATGCGTATGAGATGGAGCGCTTCCATGAAGAAACGGTCCCCGCCGTACAAGACACCGTACGTGCTCTGGGCAATACGCCGGTCTTTGGCGTGGGCAACGGCGACCTCATGTTCGACGACCTCTCGCTCTTCCCCGACTATGAGCGCGCTGTAAATCGTATGGGCGTGCCTTTTCTGCAAGTCGTTGGCAATCACGACCTGAACTTCGACAGTCCGGCCCACCGTGGGTCGTACGCCACCTTCCGCGATTACTTCGGACCGGGGTACTATTCGTTTGACCGCGGCGCTGTGCACTATGTAGTGCTCAATAATTCGTACTGGCCAGGAATGGACGGGTACGGGCGCGACACCGATTCGTATTTTGGCCATGTGCCCGATCGGCAACTCCGCTGGCTCGCCAACGATTTAGCTACGGTCGATGCGAATCAGCCCGTAGTCGTCTTCGCACACATCCCTATGCTCAGCACGCTGTACGACCGGCAGGGCGACGACCGCCCCATGCCCCAAAACATGACGCTCAACCGCCATGCGCTCTATCGCATGCTGGAGCCGTTCGCCGATGTGCACTTCATTAGCGGACATGTGCACGAAAACGAACACCGCTTTTTCGACGGCATGCATGAACACATTGTAGGTACGGCCTGCGGGGCTTGGTGGACGGGCCCGATCTCGCGCGATGGTACGCCCAATGGATATGCGGTGTACGAGGTCGATGACACCACCATTCAGTGGCGCTACAAAGCGTCTGAACATGACGCTGACCATCAGATGCGAGTCTACGCCCCCGGTGCCAACCCTGACCGTCCCGACCAGGTCATCGCGAACATCTGGGATGCTGATGACGCTTGGGAGATCCAGTGGTACGAAGATGGCGAGCCGCGGGGGGGCATGGAGCAGTATGTGGGCACTGATCCGCAATCGGAGGAGCTGCACCGCGGCGATGATAAGCCCGAGCGTCGCACATGGGTTGAACCGATCCCAACAGCTCACATGTTTGCCGCCACACCCTCTGCCACTGCATCAGAAGTCACCGTAGAGGCCACAGACCGCTTCGGACGTACGCATCGCGAAACCGTGTCGCTGTAGCCGTTGCAGAGGAGG
>CAZZCI010000044.1:0-11113 GCA_964653015.1 uncultured Rhodothermales bacterium | reverse complement strand
TCGGCTCGTTCGTACAACGCCTCGGCTAAAGGGTCTTCATCAGGAACGGCGTTAATAGTGCCCGTCTCGGAAATTGTCACAACGCCGTTCTGCGTGAGCACCACCATTTCAATTTCGTGCTCCATCGCGTTGAGTACGTCTACAGGGGATGGAAACGGCGCATCGGGTACGATCAACGCGGGGCGGCGCACCTCTTCCGATATGCCTTCGGAAGCGTCTACAGGGAGCTCAATCAGACGATGATGGAAGCGCATCTCGTTAGTAATAGACGCCTCGGCCCGGTCAAGGCGATACATCATGTCGTTGCCTGCGTGAATGACGGAGCCGTCGGTTTGCGTGGGCGCTACGATAGCTGTAACCTCGCCGCTTGGAAACGGCAACACAGCAACCCGGTAGCTTGGGGCTCGGAAGCTAGGGTCAGTGCGGATGTGCGTTTGAAACGTGTCGATGACTGCTGCCAGCGCCCGCGCCTGCAGCGTATGCGCCGTTGATGCTTCGTACGCCTCCTCGAAATGACTAACGTCTTTCGTTGTGCCGTCTTCCTCCACCACGATGCCATAGCGCAGGAAGTAGGTGCCGTCGTCATCAAGGTGCCCAAAGCTGAAGGTCCACCCGCCGTCTGTGGGAGTGGCTGCATGCAAGTCGGGCCAATCAGGCGCGTCTACATGCTCTTCGATTGCTTCCATGGCCCGGTGTTGCGCCTGAAAGTAGCTGTACATTTGTTGGCCCACCGCACTGCTCCAGGTGCGCATGGTCTCAATCTCATCGGATTGGGCCTGGGCAGGCAATGCACAGAAAAGTACGAGAATCAGTAACGCGGAAAGGACACGCATAGCAGCAGTAGAGTCCGTGAACGCAAGCAACGGACTACAAAGTAGGGCCTGCAGGCATTAAACTCCAATGGGAAGCGGTTGGGGCGCGTCGCTCGCAACCGAAACCAGAACAGCCCGAGTCCTTGGGTTGATAGACCGGTTCGAGCAGCGCCCTCAACGCACGACCAATCAGTTCACCACAAAGTTGACAATACGTCCGGGCACATAAATCTCGCGCTGGATGGTGCCGTCTTCGAGATAGCGCGCTACGTTGTCTTCGGTGCGGGCGGCCTCTAACACATCGTCTTCGTTGGCATCGGTATCCACTTCAATGGTGGCACGCACGGTACCATTAACCTGCACAGCCATCTCCACGACTTCACGCTTCAGGTAGTCGGCACGGAAGCGCGGCCAATCGGCATGCGCAATGCTTTCATCGTATCCAAGCCGGCTCCACAGTTCTTCGGTGATGTGTGGGGCAAACGGACTGAGCAGCTTCACAAACGGCTCGGCCACGGCACGCGGCACCTGATCCCACTTGTTCGCTGCGTTGACAAACTCCATCATCTTAGCGATGGCTGTGTTGAAGCTGAGCGTATCAATGTCGTCGGTCACCTTTTGAATGGTGCTGTGCAGCACGCGCAGCTGATTGCGCGTCGGTGCTTGTTCGCTCACGTCTGCTTCTCCGTCTTCGGTGGTGAGGAGGCGCCACACGCGGTTCAGGAAGCGAAACACGCCCTCTACATCGTTGGTGCTCCACGGCTTCACCTGCTCCAGCGGACCCATAAACATTTCGTAGAGGCGCAGCGCATCGGCGCCATACGCATCGATCACATCATCGGGGTTGACCACGTTGCCGCGGCTTTTGCTCATCTTATGAGAACGTGCATCTACCCGAATCGACGGATCGCTCTGCAGCACGAAATGATCGCCGTCTTTCTCGATGGCGTCCTCGTCAACCGACTGCGGTGTAACCGCGCTGTCGGTGCGCGTGTCGGTGTCATCGTCCACGTATTGGGCGGATACGTATGCCCCGTCGGCATCAACGTAGGCGGTATACTCGGTTTCGCCCAGAATCAGCCCCTGATGCACGAGCGTCTGAAATGGCTCGCGGGTAGACACCACCCCGGCATCGTACAGCACCTTGTGCCAGAAGCGTGCGTAGAGCAGGTGTAGCACCGCGTGCTCAGAGCCGCCGACATACAGATCGACCGGCATCCAGTACTTCTCTTTTTCGGGGTCAACCAGCTTCTCTTCGTTGTGTGGATCGATGAAGCGCAAGAAGTACCAGCAGGAGCCGGCCCACTGCGGCATGGTGTTGGTCTCGCGCTCTGCGGGCTGGCCGGTTTCGGGATCCGTCGTCTCGACCCAGTCGTCCAGCGCAGCGAGCGGACTCAGTGCGGCGTCTTGCTCCAGGATCTCATCGTACGACTCGATGGCGGGCAGTTCAACGGGCAGGTCGTTTTGGGGCACCGGCTTGGCCTCTCCATCCACATGGATAATCGGAAACGGCTCGCCCCAGTAGCGCTGCCGACTGAAAAGCCAATCGCGTAGTTTGTAGTTGACTTTCGCCTGTCCGTGGCCGTGCTCCTCCAGCCACTGGATGATTTTCTGCTTAGCCTCGGGCACCGAAAGCCCGTCCAAAAAGCCGCTGTTGATGGCGGGGCCGTCGCCGGTGTATGCATCGCCCTCAAAATCGGCGGGAGGCTGCACGGTGCGAACGATCGGCAGGTCGTACGTCTCGGCAAACGCCCAGTCGCGTTCGTCTTGCCCCGGTACCGCCATGATGGCGCCCGTCCCGTAGGAAGCTAGCACATAATCGGCCACCCAAATTGGAATGGGCTTCCCGGTTGCCGGATTGATAGCATGCGCCCCCGTGGGCACTCCGGTTTTCTCTTTTTGTAGCTCGGTACGCTCCAGCTCGCTTTTTTGCTGCGCCTGCTTTTGATAGGCAGCTACGTCGTCGGCATGCTCTTCCGTTGTGATGGTATCAACCAGCGGATGCTCAGGAGCGAGCACCATGTACGTGGCGCCGAAAAGCGTGTCGGGGCGCGTTGTGAAGACTTCTATCTTGGTGTCGTGTCCTCGGACAGGAAAGCGAATCTCGGCGCCCTCCGACTTCCCAATCCAGTTGCGCTGCATGCGCTTGGTGCTCTCCGGCCAGTCAAGGTCGTCCAAGCCATCAAGCAGGCGTTCGGCATACTCGGTGATCTTGAGCATCCACTGGCGCATGGGCACGCGCTCACATGGGTAGCCACCGCGTTCGCTCTTGCCATCGATGACTTCCTCGTTAGCCAGCACGGTACCCAATTCTTCGCACCACCATACCGGCACCTCCGCCTGATATGCCAGGCCGCGCTCATACAGCTTCAAAAAGATCCACTGCGTCCAGCGGTAGTAATCCGGATCGGTGGTGTTGAGCTCGCGGCTCCAGTCGTACGAGAACCCGAGCCGTTTGAGTTGCGATCGAAAGTTGTCGATGTTGCGCTCGGTCGTATCTCGCGGGTGCGTGCCGGTCTGGATAGCGTACTGTTCGGCCGGCAGGCCAAACGCATCCCATCCCATCGGGTGCAGTACGTTTACGCCCTTCATTCGCTTGTAGCGTGCCACAATATCGGTGGCGGTGTACCCCTCAGGGTGTCCTACGTGCAGCCCGGCCCCGCTGGGATACGGAAACATGTCGAGCACATAATACTTCTCGGCCTCAGGGTCTACCGTATCGGGTGTGCGAAAGGTCTCGTTCTCCTCCCAATAGCGTTGCCACTTGGGTTCGATCTCGTTGAAGGGATACGCGGGCATAAGAAAGCGCAGCAGGCTAGATTCGTCAGAAAAAACGGCACGCCTGCCCCTACGATGCGTGCTCCGGAAGGTTCACCACGCACAGGACTGCACTGTGCAGGAGCCGGGCAACCCGTCGCAACTTTGTTAAGCTTCATCGGCACGGTGGCGGATGAGCTTCGTTAGCGTGGGTGGCTCTTATGATGGGAGCCGGTAGATCCTGCTCCATCTTTTGGGATGTGCCGCTTGTTCTCTGTTTCTTCAGCATCTGCTCTTATGGTCTCTGAACTCTTCGACGCGTCGCAGTGGCACCCAGTGGACGGCTTTTCCTTTACCGATATCACCTATCACCGGGCTATGGCACAAGGCACGGTGCGCATCGCGTTTGACCGGCCCGACTCGCTCAATGCGTTTCGTCCACAAACGGTAGACGAGCTGTACCGTGCGCTCAATCACGCCCGTCAAACGTCTGATGTGGGCACTGTGCTGCTTACGGGCAACGGACCCTCCGCCAAGCATGGCAAGTGGGCGTTTTCCTCTGGCGGAGATCAGCGGATTCGTGGAAAAGACGGCTATCAGTATGCCGACGACGATGGCGAGACCGATCCGGCCCGCCTCGGACGCTTGCACATTCTGGAGGTGCAGCGTCTTATCCGCTTCATGCCGAAGGTGGTCATTGCGGTAGTGCCCGGCTGGGCTGTGGGCGGCGGACACAGCTTACACGTGGTGTGTGACCTTACACTGGCCAGTGCCGAGCATGCCATCTTCAAGCAAACCGATGCCGATGTGGCCAGCTTCGATGGCGGATTTGGGTCGGCCTATCTCGCACGGCAAGTCGGACAAAAACGCGCTCGCGAGATTTTCTTTCTGGGGCGTAACTACTCTGCTGAAGAGGCTGTAGAGATGGGCATGGCCAATGCCGCCATTCCACATGCAGATCTGGAAGTGCAGGCCCTGCAGTGGGCTGAAGAGATCAACACCAAGAGCCCGACGGCCATCCGCATGCTCAAATATGCATTTAATGCCGCCGACGATGGCCTGGTAGGCCAGCAGCTTTTTGCGGGCGAAGCCACGCGTCTGGCGTACGGCACCGACGAAGCCCAAGAAGGCCGCGATGCGTTTCTTGAAAAACGCGACCAGGACTACAGCGATTTTCCCTGGCACTACTAAGGCATCCGTCTTCGCATTTTCACGCCGCGCTGCTTCCCTCTCACCTACTGACGTCCGACTATGAATGCTTCTATGCAACCGGTGCACGACCATAGCGTCCCTGCGTTGGGATTGGGTACCTACAAGCTCACTGGATCTGCCTGCCGTGAAGGCGTAGCCCATGCGCTCACTATGGGCTACCGCCATATCGATACTGCGCAGATGTACCAAAACGAATCGGAGGTCGGGGCCGGCCTTGCCGATGCACCCGTTCATCGAGAGGATGTTTTCGTGACTACCAAGGTGTGGCACACTAATCTGGCCCCTGCTGATGTGCGCCGCTCCACCGAAAAGAGCCTGCAACGCCTGGATACCGACTATGTAGATCTGCTGCTCATCCACTGGCCCGCCCATTTAGAGGGCGACCCTGACGCACTGAAGCGTACACTGGATGCGTTTGTCGCGCTAAAGCAAGACGGCCATACCCGTCACATTGGCGTAAGCAACTTTCCCATCGACCTGCTCAACCAGACGCTTGCTCACCTCCCCGATGAAGCACCGCTGTTTGCGCATCAGGCCGAGTATCATCCGTTTTTGAACCAGGCTCTGCTGCTCCGCCATGCCCGCGACCATGGATACATGTTCACTGCATATCGCCCACTGGCCGGAGCCGCCGTGACGCGAAACGAGACGATACAAGCCATCGGCACGCGCTATGGCAAAACACCGGCACAAGTAACGCTCCGATGGCTCATCCAACAAACGCCTGTAACGACGATTCCGAAAGCCAGTCAGGCTACCCATCGCATAGATAATCTGGACATCTTCGACTTCACGTTGTCTGATGATGCGATGGATGCCATCAACGACTTGCGGAACGATAGGCGGCAGGTAGATCCCGGATTTGCTCCCAACTGGGATGTTTCCGAGCCCATCTAATCACTTGTACTTCCAATTTGACTCCAAATCACGATGGCTAATCTTGTCAAGAAAACGTTCGACACAACGGTTAAGAAGCTGGGCTTTGCGCTCATCCAATTGATTGAGCAGATTGTTGTGCGGTATTCTCCGCATGGCAACCCTACCTTTTTCGACAACGACGATTTTGCGTGGACGAAAACGCTCGAAGATAATTGGGAAACCATCCGAGAGGAGTTGGATGAAGTGGTCCTCCAGCACCGCGATCAGCTTCCAAACTTTCAGGACATTTCGGAGGATCAAACGGCGATCACAAATGACGATGACTGGAAAACCTTCTTTCTGTATGGATTTGGACACAAGGCCGAAAAGAATGCCGCTCGGTGCCCCAAGACCACTGAGATCATTGAACAGATTCCTGGAATGAAGACAGCGTTCTTCTCGATTCTGTCGCCCGGCAAGCACATCCCCGCGCACCGGGGTCCGTACAAGGGAGTGATTCGTGCGCACCTGGGCTTAAAAGTGCCCGAACCGAAAGAGCAATGCCGCATTCGGGTGGGCAGTGACTATCGTCACTGGGACGAGGGTGAGGTGATGCTCTTCGACGACACCCATGATCATGAAGTGTGGAATGACACCGATGGCGAGCGGGTTGTGCTCTTCTTGGATGTGGTCCGTCCGTTGGATCCGCCGTTGGATCGGATCAACCAAGCAATCATCAACCTGATTAGCAAGTCGCCGTTTGTGCAAAACGCGAAGGAAAATCAGGAGCAGTGGGAGCGCCAACTGGCCCAGAACACGGCTGATGTTCCTGTAGAAGCGTAGCCTTTTCCGGTAGACTGAACAGCTTGGCTTTTTCAAGCACCGTATATGTCTGACTATACCATTCGCCGCGCCGGTACCGACGACCTTGATACGCTGGTAGCGTTCAATGCTGCTATGGCACGCGAAACCGAAGACAAACCCCTCGATGAAGAGACGCTGCGGCGCGGGGTGCGTACGGCATTACGCGATGAGCGAAAGGGGCGTTACTGGGTGGCCGATTATCACGGCAAGGTGGTGGGGGCGCTGATGTGCACGACCGAGTGGAGCGACTGGCGCTGCGGCACGTTCTGGTGGATCCAGAGCGTGTACGTGCGTCCGACCCATCGCAGAAAGGGGGTGTTCACCGCGCTGTACAAACATGTCAAACAAGCCGCTCAGGCAGCGGACGATGTGTGTGGGCTGCGCCTGTACGTGGAGCAAGACAACGAGGCGGCCCAATCCACCTACGCCGCCCTTGGCATGGAGCGGACAGCATACGCAATGTACGAGACAGAGTGGGGGTAGCGCGTGCTACGACGTGCTTGTTTGTCCATTTGGCATAACATCACCGGCAGGGATGGCTTCCCCATCGCCCGACGAAGCGCCTTCAGGAGCTGCTGCTGGCGCTTCGTCATGGGCTAGCGCTACGTATCGTCCCATAAAGGTGAAAGCACACTCCCCTGCTGCCTCGATTTTGCACTGCAGATCAAGGCGTGCGCGCCCCCATCGGTCAAGCATATTTTGGAAGCGGTCGAGCGCGTCTTCATCGGGACGTTCGCACACGACTGAAATGTTGTCGCAGACCGGCTTCAGGTATTCAATGTCACTCTCCTGTATGATGACCTCAACCTGCTGCTTCATGTTGTCGACCAACTGATGCATCATAGCCCAGCCGGTAAGGGTGGCTAGCATGCTTAGGCTGCCGCCAAACGCGGTGCCCATGTGGTTGGCATTGGGCTGAAGAGGAGCGGAGGCGCACAGTCGCCCGTCCTCTTCAGGCGAAAGGGAAAACTCCAGATGCTCAGTAATCGGCATTTCCTGCACGATGAGCTGCTCCAAGTGCTCCAAAGCTTGCTCGGTCATGGATGGACTCGACATAAGAGGGACCAAAAGCGTCGTGTATGGTTAGGGAAGCTACAGCAAATAGTTACATTTACCCTCTACGCCCGACTCCCTCACACGTTCTTTGCAGAAGGGGGGACGTGCTAGAAAAGTTGCAAACGAAGGGTATTGTGCAATCAATCCGCCAAACGGATTGCTGAAAGGCGATTAAACATCGCCTTCTTGTGGACGGAGGATCACTTCTTCGAGTACGGTGCGATCGGAGAGCGTGTGGGCATGCACGACCGCCGATGCAATGTCTTCCGCTGGCATAAGGCGCTCATCGGGAAGGTCGGCTCCCTCCCATGTGGGGGTCAGCGTGGCTCCTGGAAAGACCGTTGTAACGCGAATGCCCTCGTCTTTTGTTTCTTCTCGCACCACGCGAGCCAGCCCGCGCAAGCCGTGTTTGCCTGCGCAATAGCCCGCATTTCCAGGATACGCCTGTAGTGATGCCACTGAAGCGGTGTAGAAAATGTGGCCGCTCGCGCGCGATCGCATCGCGGGCAGAAAAGCCTGCGTGACCACAAAGGCAGAGGTCAAGTTCACGTCAATCTGCTCACGAAACCCTTCAGCGGTAAGTTCATCAAGGGGAGCATATGTGAACGCGCCTGCGTTGTTGACAAGCACATCGGGGGTGCCCCATGTTTCGGTAACGCGCGTGGCGGTGGTGGCAACGGCTGCGTCGTCGGTAACGTCGGTAGGGCAAACGAGTGTTTCGGCTCCCCGGTCGCGGCACGTCTTGGCTACGGCGTTGAGCGTTGACGGTGTACGCGCAACAAGCGCAAGCTTTACCGTATCATATTCGGCTGCAAATGCACGGGCAATAGCAGCCCCAATGCCTTGGCTAGCGCCGGTTACAACTGCAATCATGCTACCGAAGGAAGAGAGTCGTCAAAAAAGAGCGTGATGGGTCGGCGGATGGTGTCAGTCCGATCGAATCAGGCGCATAAATTCATCACGCGTGCTATGGTTCTGAAACGCCCCACTGACCGCGCTGGTCTTGGTCGATGAGTTTTGTTTTTCTACACCCCGCATCATCATGCACAAGTGTTGGGCTTCAATCACCACAGCTACCCCCTTGGGCTGCAGTACGTTGTCTATAGCTTCGCGGATCTGTAAAGTAAGTCGTTCTTGCACTTGCAGGCGGCGGGCAAACACTTCGACGGTGCGCGGAATTTTGCTCAGGCCCACGATGTGGCCATCAGGAATATAAGCGACATGGGCTTTGCCATAGAACGGTAACATATGGTGTTCGCACAGTGAGTACAGCTCAATGTCTTTCACCACAATCATTTCGTTGTACGACTCCGCAAAGAGAGCCTGGCGCAGAATTTCTTCAGGATCCTGCGCATACCCTTGCGTCAGAAACTGGTACGCTTTGGAGACCCGTTCCGGCGTTTTCAGAAGGCCTTCGCGTTCCACATCTTCGCCTAGTGCACCGATGATTTCACGCATGTGGTCGGCGACGGTGTGCGTTGTGTCGGCATCGTACAGGTCGTGGCGCTCGTAATGGGTAGGGGAATCCCCTTCTGCGCTACCGTTAGTCACAAGACGATCGGAGAGTATTTTCTTTTCAGCCATTGAATCAGCTACAAACAAAAAGGAGAAACAACGAGAGCAATCCGAAAGCGCTTACGCCCCCCGATATTCCACATAGTTGCGCTCAGTTTCGTACAGGCGAACGCAGTGGAGACGCCCGGAAGGCAGTGCATCTTCAAGCTCATGCCAGATGGCTATCGTAAAGTTTTCGGTGGATGGAATGATGCCCTCCATGAAGTCCACATCCAAGTTTAGATTTTTGTGGTCTACCTTATCAACCACGCGCTCATGTAGGATGCGCTTGAGCACACCCAAGTCGATGACATAGCCGGTGTCGGGGTCAGGTTCGCCAGCTACCGTTACCTCCAATACGTAGTTATGGCCGTGCCAGTTGGGGTGATTGCAGGGCCCAAACGTATCTTCATTCCATTCCTCTGATTTCTCTGGATTATGGAGGCGATGCGCAGCGTTAAAGTGCGTTTTTCGCGTTACGTATACAGTGGGCATGAGCAGAAACCAATCAACGACAAGTCAGCACAAGCCCATGCTGTAGCTAATAACGTAAGTACAGTTTTAGCTGTGGGCCGCAAAAATGGAGCCACACGACATAGGCGTCTCGGGATACAATCAGACCGTACATTCAAACGGATGTTCACCGGATGCACGGAAGCGTTACAGTTTAACCGGGCACTACCATGGCAGAAGAGGAAAACGCTTACTATATTGCACGTTCGTGGCATTCCTTCTCCCAGTGTAGGGATGCAACGATGTAGCGTATTGTCGGTTGTGCGTTGTCCCTTGTTTGATACGAGGGGGCCACTCGACACAACCACCGTCCGGTAGCGGTTAGGTCGAAGGGGTGGCCCCGGCGCGTCGCTGGCGCTCCTCGCAATGACAATCCTCGAATGGGACTACTTAGCTGCTGATGCCATTGAACTGCTCACAACCTGGTGGCGCGCTCATTCGCTGGTTCCGTATCGTCTCTTAGCTTCTTTTGTGCTTATGGCTGACGAACCCACTATCTTTCAGAAAATCCTTGACGGCGATGTCCCCGCCGACATTGTATACGAAGACGAGAAGTGCATTGCGTTTCATGACGTGAATCCGCAAGCGCCCACGCACCTACTTGTTATTCCACGCACACCGATTCCAACGATCGATGATATTGAGCCGGAGCATGAGTCGCTTGTGGGACATCTGTTTCGCGTCGCCAGTAGCGTAGCCGAGCAGGAAGGGCTCGACAATGGATACCGAACGGTCATTAACTGCGGCGATGATGGACAGCAGACGGTGTATCATTTGCATGTGCATGTGCTGGGCGGGCGTCCATTGCAGTGGCCTCCCGGATGACACGCTTCGGAGCCGGTCTGAGTGTTCTGAACCAATTCGATAACATCCCCACCAACTCGTTGTTGTGCTGTGACCACATTAGGTGTAACAGGCGGTATCGGAAGCGGAAAAACGACCGTGTGCCGTTTACTAGAGGAGCATGGCGCTCGCGTTTTCTATGCAGATGAGGTCGCCAAAACGATTATGCAAGAAAACAAGGAGGCCCGCGCCCAAATCCGCGAGACATTTGGGCCAACCAGCTACAACGACGCGGGTGAACTCAACCGGTCGTATCTGGCTGCGCAGGTCTTCACCGACGCCGATAAACTCGAACTGCTCAATGCCATCGTCCACCCACTTGTGTTTGAGGCGTTTGAGGACGCAAAGGCAGAGGCCGAGTCTGATGAGGTCCCTCTTCTTGTGCACGAGGCGGCTCTCTTGTTCGAAGCAGGCGCCGACGCGCATGTTGATCAGGCCGTTGTCGTAACTGCGCCCAATGCTCTTCGCATCCAGCGCGTTGTGGAGCGCGACGATATCAGCGAGCGGGCCGTGCGCGACCGCATGCAACACCAGCTTCCACAAGAAGAGCTTGTTGAGCGCGCCGACGTTGTTATCGAAAACGACGAGTCGATCGAAGCGCTCGAAGCCGCTGTTGCTGAGCTATACGATCGCTTTGCTGAGCC
>CAZZCI010000043.1:0-12840 GCA_964653015.1 uncultured Rhodothermales bacterium | reverse complement strand
ATAGCGCCACCATGTGTGCGATAAGACAGGCTGTATAACAAGCATCCGCCTGTTTCTGCCTACTCTTTCGATTGTTACCTGCATCCATGCCAACCATGCCCCCCGAATCGGCCTCGGTATCCCCCTCGTCTTCCGATGCGAGCGCTGGAGTAGACTTATCGACTAATGTGTACAACAGCCCGCGTGAGCAGGCTGTGAAGTATGGGTTGGGGCTGTGTGCGCTGCTCACCGTTGTTACCACGTTGGGCATTGTTGGCATTCTGCTGTACGAATCCTTCGGGTTCTTTGTACAGGTGCCCCTACTCGACTTTCTAACCGGGACCGAATGGCGTTTTGCAGGTACGGATCCGTCGTTTGGGGTGCTTCCGTTGGTTGGAGGAACGTTGTTGATTACGGCGATTGCAGCGGCTGTGGCCATGCCCATTGGGCTGGCCAGCGCGGTGTATATTTCTGAGTATGCATCGCCCCGAGCGCGTCGCTGGCTTAAGCCAAGCCTGGAAGTGCTTGCGGGTGTTCCTACAGTCGTCTATGGATTCTTTGCGCTTACGTTTGTGTCGGGGGTAGTGCTGCAAGGCATCGACTCTACGCTTCCTCCGCTCAATGCCTTAAGTGCGGGGCTTGTTGTAGGGGTGATGATTATTCCCATGGTTGCATCTGTCAGCGAAGACGCTATCCAGGCGGTCCCCGATTCGCTTGCCGCTGGCGCCTACGCACTGGGCGCAACCAAGTTTGAGGTCGTTGTTCGTGTTATCGTGCCCGCTGCACTCAGTGGCATCATTGCCAGCTTCATCCTTGCGCTAAGCCGAGCGATTGGCGAGACCATGATTGTGGCGATTGCCGCGGGGGCCACAGCCAACCTCACAGCCAACCCGCTCGAATCGATTCAAACCATGACTGGATTTATTGTGCAGGTGGCAAAAGGGGACATCGATCAGGGGACGGTAAGCTATCAAAGCCTCTTTGCTGTTGGGTTGTTGTTGTACCTGATTACGCTGGGCATGAATCTCATTGCTAACTGGATTATTCGTCAGTATCGCGAGAACTACTAAATGGAGTCCCCTTCCTTTCACCCCCAACTGGACAAACGACGGCGGTATGGCCGCATCATGGCGGGTGTGCTGTTTCTGTGCACCATCCTTGGACTGCTTGTACTGGCTACGCTCATCATTGACGTGGTGACGACCGGTGCAGGGTGGCTCAGTCGGTCGTTCCTAACAGGCTACCCCAGTGCAACGCCCGAAGGCTCTGGAATCTGGCCGGCGCTCATTGGATCGCTGTATCTGATGGGGGTCGTTGCTGTAACGGCGGTACCTCTGGGCGTAGGCACGGCGTTGTACCTCGAAGAATATGCCGAAGCAGGACCATTTAAACGCGTGATTCAGGTCAACATCACCAACCTGGCCGGCGTGCCGTCGGTCGTGTATGGCATTTTAGGGCTGGGCGTGTTTGTGTATCTGTTTTCGATGGGAAGTAGCCTGCTGGCAGCGGGCCTTACGCTCTCGCTTCTAATCCTGCCCATTATCGTCATCAGCAGCCAAGAAGCGCTTCGCTCTATTCCACAAGGCGTGCGGCAAAGCGCATTTGCGCTGGGGGCCACTCGTTCGCAGGTCATCTGGCACCATCTGATCCCGATGGCACTGCCAGGCATTCTCACAGGGATTATTCTGTCGCTAAGCCGGGCGGTGGGCGAGACCGCACCGCTCGTACTGGTGGGGGCTGCCCTTGCCATCAACTTTACGCCCGCCCATGTGCTCGACGACTTTACCGCGTTGCCCATGCTTGTTTTTCAATGGACCGAAGAGCCTGGGGCTGCATTCCAAGAACTGGCGGCGGCGGCTATCATTGTGCTGCTCGCTTTCTTGCTGCTGATGAACCTGTCGGCGATTCTGCTACGCAACTACTTTGAGGACCAGCTTGCAGGATAGTTCTTTGCAAGATGGATCTTGCTATTGTGGCCAGTACGAGCTGGCTTCGTATTTTGCCTTACCGGATGCTTGACAACTATGACCGATCTTGACTCATCGTCTCACGCCGATGCTTCAGCTTTTGAAGACGCTGCGCCTGATCGCGCAGCTACGCCGGGCTCCCCTAACGGACAGGCGCCCGACCCGGAACAGGCCGCCCGTCGCGTACCAGAAGCGGCACAGGAACCGGTCCCCGAAACTAAAATCCGGGTGAGCGACCTTAACTTCTGGTATGGCGATACCCACGCGCTGCAAGGGATCTCGATGGACATCAAGGCCAATCGGGTTACCGCGTTCATCGGGCCATCGGGATGTGGAAAGAGCACACTTATCCGTTGCTTCAACCGCATGAACGAACTCATTCCCGAGACAACGCTCAAGGGGAATGTGCACGTAGATGGGCAAGACATCTACCAGGCCGACCCGGTCATGGTGCGGCGTCGTATTGGCATGGTATTTCAGAAGCCTAATCCATTTCCCAAAACCATCTACAAAAATGTGATTTGGGGCGCACGCATTAATGGCTATACCGGGGATGAAGACGCCCTGGTCGAGCGATGCCTGCGTCAGGCTGCTCTCTGGAATGAGGTGAAAGATCGCCTACATACCAGTGCTTACGGACTTAGTGGAGGGCAGCAACAGCGTCTGTGTATTGCACGGGCCCTCGCTGTAGAGCCCGACATCTTGCTAATGGATGAGCCAACCAGCGCACTTGACCCGGTAGCCACCGGCAAGTTTGAGGATACCATCAGCGAACTGCGTCAAGATTACACCATTGTGGTCGTTACACACAGCATGCAGCAAGCATCACGTGTGAGCGACACCACCGTCTTCCTGTACATGGGGCGTCTCATAGAAATGGGGCCGACCGAACAGGTCTTCACGCGTCCGCAGAAAGAGCGCACCGAAGCATATGTAACCGGCCGATTTGGCTGATCCGATTTGGTCTTTTCTATCCATTGTGTCTGACCTATGCCTGCTTCCTCCGAAAGCCCATCGCAGCTAGACCACGAGCTCAATACGCTTCGTGGTCACCTGCTTGACATGGCGCAACTCGTTGACGAGCAGCTCGCCGACGCCGTAAACGCGTTGGTGCAAAGCGATGCCGAACTGGGCGAACAGGTGGCTGCACGCGACCATGAAATCGATGCGATGGAGCTGGCCATTGACCGCCACTGCGAGCGGATCTTGGCCCTTCATACGCCGGTGGCTGCCGACTTACGCATGCTCATCATGGCCGTGAAGACCAACACAGATCTCGAACGCATCGGCGATCATTGTCGCAACCTGGCTCGTTACGTTCGGCCTCTTTCTGAATGGCCCGACTTAATCGAGCAAACGACCATTCCCCAAATGGCAGACCTGGCGCGCGATATGCTACGCCAGGCCGAGCAGTCTTTTCTTGAAAAAGATCGCGTTCACGCACGTCAGGTTATTGCACGCGACCATCAGGTCAATCGCCTTCATGCGCAGAACCTGACGGACTTGATTGCACAGCTTAGCACGCATCCAGATCGCGCCGAAGCCTTGTCCTACTTGATTACGACCAGCAAGGCCATTGAGCGTATCTCCGACCATGCGAAGAACATTGCGCAAGGCGTTGTTTTTCTGGTCGAGGGGACCGACATCCGCCATCAGCGCCTTTCGTCTTCCGAGCGATCGGTCTCAGAGTCGTCCAATAACGACGATACTTAAACGCTACACATCGTCATCTGAGTCATGTACACGCATCAGCCCCTCTTGGGCTACTGAGGCGACCAATGTACCCGTTTGCGTAAACACCTCTCCCCGTACATAGCCCCGCGCGCCATCTGCTACAGGGCTTTCGGTACGATACAACAGCCATTCATTGATCGAAAACGGTCGGTGAAACCACAACGCATGGTCGAGCGACGCCATTTGCAGATTCGGCTGTACAAATGAACGCCCATGTGGGCGCAGGGCCGTGCTTAGCAATCCATAATCCGAGACATACGCAAATACTGCTTGATGCAAGAGTTGAGCCTCTGGTAGCGTACCCGTTACGCGTACCCATGCATGATGTACGGGGTCAGTAGGCTGTGGGTTGAATGGATCTACAGGCTTGACGGGGCGCACTTCGATCGGACGAGCTTGTGTGTACTGTTTGCGTAGCGGAGCCGGAATACGATCAGCGATTTGGCGCAACAGCTCTACCTCCGAGGTGAGGGCGTCGGGGGGTGGTACATCAGGCATGTCATGCTGATGGGCATCGCCCGGCTCAGGCGTATGAAACGACACCGCCATGTTGAAAATAGCCCGTCCGTGCTGAATAGCTACAATGCGGCGCGTGGTGAACGAGGAGCCGTCGCGCAGCCGATCCACTTCGTATACAATCGGATGGTGCACATCCCCCGCCAAGATAAAGTATCCGTGCATAGAGTGGGCTACCCGTGTGGGGTCATCGACTGTCCGTTGCGCGGCCACAAGCGATTGCGCCAACGCCTGTCCGCCAAACACGCTTCCCGAGCCAATGTCGTAGTTCGTCCCCCGAAAAATATTATGCTCGATCCGCTCTAAATCGATAAGCGAACGTAAGTTATCAAGAGTAAACGCCATGATATCAGATTGATGAAGGAAGGGGACTATGCTGGAAGGTAGATCGTGCCCAAAGAGGTGGCCGCTCGGGCTCCTGTCACAGCAGGCAAGCTCGTCGATGCGTCGCGCGTGCGCTCATACGCCAAAACAGCCATACAAATGGCCTCCTTCATATCCGGATTGATGCCCACCGTTTCGGTTGAGGCAACCGGAATAGGCGAAAACGAACGGCGAAGGGCATTCATGAGCGCTGTATTGCGCAGTCCACCGCCACTCACCAAAACCCGGTCGGCAGGCGTATTTGGACGGACGAATTGCGCATAGGCCTGATAGATCGAGGCTGCAGTGAGGAGAACGGATGTGGCCAAGGCATCTTCCCGAGAACCATCTAGGTCCTGCACGCGCTCCCACAGTTTTTCCGCATAGTCGGCTCCAAACATGGTACGTCCAGTGGAGCGGGGCGGAGGTTGCTGGAAAAAGGGGGCGTCGAGCAGGTCGGCCACTAGACCCGGGTGGGCGGTGCCCTGTTGAGCATAGCGACCGTTCGGATCATAGGGTTGGTCGAAAAGGCGTTGCATGAGCGCATCCGACACCATGTTGGCCGGACCGGTGTCGAAGGCGCGGACGGTATCGGGAGACGCGCCAGCGGGTACAATAGTGACGTTTGCAATACCCCCGAGATTGAGCATGAGCCGAGACTCATCCGATGCCCCAAGCACCATGTAATCAAGATACGGTACAATAGGGGCGCCTTGTCCACCCAGTGCCATGTCGGCCGTGCGAAAGTCGCCCACCACCGGGATGCCAAGCTCGGTAGCCATCATACCGGGATGCCCCAGTTGCACCGACCCTGTTGCCGGAGCGCCAGCACAACGAGCAGGCTCAGGGCGATGGGCTACCGTTTGTCCGTGTACGCCCACTAAGTGAACATCTTCAAACGGAATGGAGGCCTGCTCTACGAGCGCCCGTACGGCGTCTGCGTAGAGATGGGCTAGCCGCGTAGGAAGCCGGGCGAGCATATCCAGCGAAATCGATTCGTCGATGCTTACAGTGTGCAGTATGTCGTGCAGAACATCAGGGTATGGATGCTCATGAGAGGCGAGAGGGACAAGATCAAGATCCTTCTGTGTGCCCGAAAGGCGAACGAGAACAGCATCAATGCCGTCAAACGAAGTGCCGCTCATCACACCCACAACATGACATGGAGAGGGAAGAGCGTTGGTGGCGAGTGGGCGCAAAGGGCGTGTCATGACAGAGAAGCAGTATGTGAAAACGATAAATCGCAACCGAGACGGTACGAATCGGGCAGCGTGTTTCGTTGCGCAAGAACGAGGTTGCACCGTTTAGCTGTGCCAAACGATACGCTCAAATGGAACGTTCGGTACCGGATGCTGTAACGGAAACGCAAAGATGCATTACGCATCGGGCTATGCTACACACCCCATTGTCTACCGCGCACCTATCTACGCTCTCTGTGAATACGTTTCGTCTTGCTTGTTGCACCTTAGGTGTACTATTCGTAGCAATATGGATTGCAGGTCCTGCTGCAGCGCAGAGCTTAGATCGTCTGCAGGAGACAGAAACCAGCGTTTCATACTTTTACTATGCACGCCCGGGTGACGCTACTGTGCAGGTGTCGGTGTGGGGGACAATTGGCGGTACGGGCATTTACGAGATTCCAGAAGACACCAAACTCGACAAGCTGCTTACAATGGCGGGCGGAGCCCCTATTGATGCACGGCAGCGCGGGCAAGACCCCGATGATATTCAAATTAAGCTGTACCGCACCAATGATGATGGCGAGCGCGAGATCATTTACGATGCGCCGCTAGAACGCTTGATTGAAGACACCACCTACCCGGTGTTGCAAGACGACGACATTATGATTGTTGAGTTAGAACGTGCACGTACACCGCTACGGTTTCGGGATATATTAGGTGTCGCTAGCAGCTTGGCAAGCCTAACGCTTTTGGGAATCCGCTTATGGGATGCTTTTTAGCAGCTTCGCTAAAGACAGTAGCACAGCGGCTGTTAAAGTGCTGGGGGGAGTTGCATTCCTCACCCCGCTTTGTACCATGAGTGGCCCGCGGCTCGTCTTGCTCAAAGCGTCTTGTCGCTATTGCCTCTTGCAATGAAAGATTCGCCAAGGTACGTTCCTTCGGTTGCTTTACGCGTTTAGAAAACCTGTTCCACCACCTACGCATTGTATTCCTTCTGGTAACCGTACCAAAGGATTCAAAAGCTATTGCATGCCATTGGGGCATTCCAGTTTGTAAAGAAGAGATCCCTATTTTAAGGACGTATCACACTTATCATTGAAAAGCAAGACAGCTACTGAGAGATGTTCTATGCATTCAGCATGGCTGAGCATTCTGATAGAACATCAATTGACAGAGCATCGTAATTCTGGACGTACAGTTTGTGCGGCCGGCGTGCCGTTCGTGTAGAAAGCCCTTTATGACCTATGGCCTCTCCTTCCTTACCGCCCCAAAATGGACATAATGGGACCGATGGTGCATCACGCAGTCCGTGGCCAGCCCAGGGGCAGCTTTATGATGATGCATACGGGCAAGAGACCGGGGCTTCTCAACTCCGTGAACTGCTTGCCACGCTATGGGGGTACAAGTGGTTTATCCTTGCCGTGTTCGCCGTTGTCGTAGCTGCATCAGCGGTGTACACATACACTCTCCCGCAGCAGTACCAAACCTCCAGTTTGGTGCTGATCAAGCCTGACGACCCAACGGTGATGGCCACCCGAACGGGATCGCGTCTGATGGGGGATCGCTCCATTGCTAATCAACTCTTTGTGCTCCGCCAGTCTGATGAGCTGGCTAGTCGTGTTGCGGAACGCATGATGGCTGACTATCCCGAAGGCGAAGAAGCGGGACCGCCGGTCATGTACGCAGGCGAGGGCGAGCAGCGGGAACGCATCTCCGAGCAACAACTCGCTAGGCGCCTTACAGGGCGAATCAGTGCGAGCTCAGGAGGTGAAGAAATCGATGCTATCCGTCTGGCTACGACCAGTACCAACCCGCAAGAAGCCGCGCTGATTGTAAACCTGTTTTCAGAGGAGTACATCGAGTATTCGCGGGAACAGAGCCGGCAAAGCGTGCAAGCATCGTTTGATTTCTTAGAGCGACAGTCAGAAACACTGGAAGAGGAAATTGCGGAAGCCGAGCAGCGCGTGGTTGATTTCATGCGCGAGGAAGAGGCTGTGGCGCTTGATCAAGAAACCAGCAGCACCGTTTCGCGCATCACCAGCCTGGAAACCGAACGGGCACAACTCGCAATTGAGCTGGATATGCATGAGTCGCGGCTCAGTGCGCAACAAGACAATGTGGATGTCATAGAGCCGCAGTTAGCCGAGCGACTTGCTTCCGATATTGACGACAACTTGGCTCGTGCTCAAGAGCAGCGCAGCGAGCTTAAAACACAGCGCGAGCGTTTCACAGAACGCAATCCAGGAGTTGTAGCCAACCCGCAGGGCGGACGCTTAGAGCGTGAGCTGGCTCGCATTGAAGACCGCATCGCATCGCTCGACGAGCGCATTGATGAAATGGCCGGCACGTACGTTGATCAGGCGCTAGCTGCTGGAGGGGCTGGTCCTGGTGAAAGTAGTGGACGAGGTGTAGAATACGTTGCCCAACAACGCGAACAACTGGTGCGCCAGCGCATCGAGGTTAGCGGTATCGAAGCCCGGATGGCAAATATCGATAACCAGCTTCAAGAGTACCGAGCCCGCCTGCAAGAACTCCCTGCGCAATCGCTTCAGTTAGCTCGCCTACAGCGTGATCGGCGCTCGGCCGAGAATGTGTACAACTACGTGCAACAGCAAATGCAGGAAACACGCATGACGCTGGAGTCGGAGATGGGCAACGCCGAAGTAGTCCGCTTTGCAGGCGTCCCGTCCAATCCAATCTCGCCCGACCCGGAGCGCAATCTCATGCTGGCTGCTCTGCTAGGACTTGCGCTGGGCGGCGGACTGGTTATCATCTGGGAAATGATGGACACGCGTGTGCGGCAGCCGGAAGACATTCGCGAAACCGGTGAACATCTGTTAGGCGTCATTCCCTCCATGAAGCCCATCATCGATCGCGACTTTGACGGAGCCGACACCATTACCATTGATGGACGCGAGGTGCCCACAACGCTCCCCATGCTGGTAAGTCCCATGTCGGCAGTGGCAGAGGCCTACCGCCGTCTTCGCACCAACCTTCGATTTGCGCGACCCGACAACGAAGTGCGCACCGTCGCGGTAACCAGTGCAAGCAAGGGCGAGGGCAAAACGACTACGGCAACCAACTTAGCGTTGGCGCTTGCAAGTGCCGGGCAAGACACGCTCTTGATTGACGCCGACTTGCGTCGTCCGTATCTGCACAATCTCTTTGACACCACCGACGCCCCTTCATTGGTCGACGTGCTCTACGATGGACCTCCCGATCCAGCCACACTGGCTACCTCAGTCGATCATTTGCACGTCATTCCAGGTGGCGATACCGTCCCGAATCCGTCTGAGCTATTGGGCTCCCATCGCATGGAAACCCTGCTCAATGACATGAACGAGCAGTTCGACTATGTTGTGGTCGATACTGCACCGGTGCTTCTCTTTAGCGATGCCATGGCGCTTTCGCCCTACTGCGAAGGCGTAATGATGGTTGCGGCAGCGGGTGAAACTGACAGCCGCGCGCTCGACCATGCCCTAAGCCAGCTTCGTGATGTCGAAGCGCCCCTCATTGGATGCGTACTTAACAACTACAGCGCTGAAAATAGCGGAAGCCGGTATGCCTACAACTATGATAACTATGGGTACGCACAGGGCCTAAAAAGTCTCACCGAATACTACAACGAAGACACATCAAGCCGTAAGAGCCGGTTGCAACAGTGGCTAGGACGCTAACGGGTACAGGGCAGAGCCTAACCCCGCATTGGTACCGCCACCAACGATTCATGGAATCCCGGTGGAACCAGATCAGCCGGGTTGCACCTCTTGTTTGTGCACACCTATCTTAAGAGGGCTTTCCTGATCTCTGAATCCGGCCCTCTGTCTGTATGATGCGCTCTCTGCTACTCACGCTCGTGCTTTGCTGTCTGGTAAGCACAGCCACCGCCCAGGAAAACGACGAATGGGATGTCAACACCGCGCTAGAGCCCGACCGCTCCGTCTCCTTTACCGCGGATGAAGGCACCTGGATGAACGTGGATGTGCACCCGGAGGGCGACGAAATTGTCTTCGACCTGCTGGGCGATATCTACACGCTGCCCATAGAAGGTGGCACAGCCACGCGCCTGACCAGCGGCCTTAACATGACCATCCAACCTCGCTACAGTCCCGAGGGGAACCGCATCGCGTTTACCAGCGACCAGAGCGGAGGCGACAACATCTGGACGATGGACCGGTCCGGCAACGACCACCAGCAGGTCACCGATGAGTCGTTCCGCTTGCTCAACAATCCCGTCTGGACGCCCGATGGCGAGTACATCGTAGCGCGCAAGCACTTCACGTCCACCCGATCGCTTGGTGCGGGCGAGATGTGGATGTACCACCGAGCAGGCGGCACAGCAGGCCTCCAACTCACTGAGCGCCGCACCGATCAAAAAGATGCAGGCGAACCCGTTTTGTCTCCAGACGGACGCTACCTTTACTGGAGCGAAGACATCACTCCTGGCGGGACGTTCGAGTACGACAAAGATCCCAACAGCGTCATCTACGGCATCCGCCAGTTGGATCGCGAAACCGGGGAGATCGAAACACTGATTAGCGGTCGCGGCAGCGCCCTTGGCCCACAGGTATCCCCCGATGGCGACTACATCTCGTTCGTGCGGCGCGTACGTAACGAAAGCGTGCTGTTCCTCTACGACCTAGAAACCGGCGCCGAAACGCCGATCTTTGACGGCCTCACCCGCGATCAACAAGAAACATGGGCCATCTTCGGACCCTACCCCAGCTACTCCTGGCATCCCAACGGCGAAGAGATCGTAATCTACGGCGAAGGTCAACTGCACCGCGTCGATGTAGACACCGGCGAATCGAGCGTCATTCCGTTCGAGGCAGAGGTCGAGCAGGAACTGGCCGAACCCGTCCACTTCCAACAAGACGTGCCCGACGACACCTTTCGCGCCCGCATGTTGCGCGACGGCATCACCTCGCCCGATGGCGAAACGCTCGTATTTCACGCCGCTGGGCACCTCTACCGGATGGGTCTGCCCGACGGCACCCCCACCCGTCTCACTGACAATGACCATTTCGAATACAGCCCCGCGTTTAGCCCCGACGGAGAACGCATCGTCTATACCACCTGGGGCGACGACGACTACGGAACGGTCCGCACCATTCGTGTGGATGGGTCGAACCCGCAGATCCTCGTAGACACCCCCGGCTACTATCACACCCCCCAGTTTGCGCCCGATGGCGAAACTGTGGTCTACCAGCGTGCAAGTGGCAACAGCCTCATCGGCACCCTCCATAGTACAGAAACCGGCCTTTACACCGTCAGCCCGGGCGAAGAACCGACACTCATCACCGAAAACGGCAGCGAACCCCGCTTTACTGCAGATGGCAACCGCATCTACTATATGACCGGTGGCGGACTCAGCAAGGCGTACCACAGTGTCGATCTTAATGGTGCCAATGAGCGCACTCACTTCACCATGCGCGATGTGAGCACGGTGGTGCCCTCTCCAGATGGCAACTGGGTTGCTTTTCAAGAACTGTTTCATGTGTATGTGGCCCCGTTTCCCAAGACCGGTGGGTCGCTGGAGCTTACCAAAGACATGCGGGGTGTGCCCGTTGCACAAGTTACCGAAAACGCAGGAAACTACCTGCACTGGTCCGGCGATAGCGACCAGCTGCACTGGATGATTGGTCCCGAGCATCACACGCTCTCGCTCGAAGACGCCTTTGCGTTTTTGAGTGATGACGAAGAGGTCGATCCCGTCGCCTCCACCGAGGTGGCCGAGGTTGATCTAACCCTTCCTGTAGACCGCCCCAGTGGACAGGTGGCCTTCACCAATGCACGCATCATTACCATGAACGATGACGATGAAGTCATCGAAAGTGGCACGCTTGTAGTGGAGGGAGACCGCATCGTCGAGGTGGGCCCATCTGGTGAAGTAGCGCTTCCCACCAATGTCCATGTCGTTGATGCTGAAGGGCAGACCCTCATGCCCGGTATGATTGATGCCCATGCCCACGAAGGGCACTTCTTTGGCGGTATTATGCCTCAGCGAAACTGGTACTACCATGCGAACCTGGCATTTGGCATTACCACCATCCACGATCCCTCGGCCAACACCGAGAACGTGTTCAACCAGGCCGAGATGGTGCGCGCTGGACATTCAACCGGGCCGCGCGTGTTCTCCACCGGACGCATTCTGTACGGTGCCGATGGCGACTTCCGTGCCGAAATTGACAACCTCGACGATGCGCGTTTCCACTTGAACCGGTTACAGGCTGTGGGCGCGTTCTCCGTCAAAAGCTACAATCAGCCGCGTCGCGACCAGCGTCAACAGGTGCTGCAGGCGGCCCGCGAAATGGAAATGCACGTGTATCCCGAAGGTGGATCAACGTTCTTCCATAACATGAACATGATCCAAGACGGCCATACCGGCATTGAACATAACATTCCGGTCGCCCCGCTCTACAGTGACATGCTTCAGATGTGGGAGGCCACCAATGTAGGTTATACGCCCACACTGGTCGTAAGCTACGGCGGCTATCGGGGCGAGCACTACTTCTTCCACCACGATAACGTGTGGGAGAACGACCGCTTGCTGACTTTCGTGCCCCGTCCCATGGTCGATGAGCGCTCGCGCCGCCGCACCATTGTGCCCGAGGAGGAGTACTTCCACTTCGAAACGGCAGCCACAACCAAAGCCATCTACGACATTGGCCAGACCGTTCAGGTTGGGGGACACGGACAGATGCAAGGCATCGCGCCTCACTGGGAGCTCTGGATGTTTGAGCAGGGCGGCATGACGCCGCATGAAGCGCTACGTAGCGCCACCATGCACGGGGCTACCTACTTGGGCATGGATCATGAACTTGGATCCCTCGAAGCCGGCAAACGAGCCGACCTGCTTGTCCTCGACGAAAATCCGCTTGACGACATCCGTAACAGCGAGGAGATCGATCTTGTCATGAAGAACGGGCGGCTCTACGACGCCGAAACCATGGACGAGGTCGGTAATCATCCCCAAGAGCGAGGTCCGCTCTACTTTGAACGTGAAGGCGAGACCGATCGCATGATTTGGGACGACGACTTCGCTCCGCAGCAATGCGTATGCGATGCACATAGCCATCCTCATGCGGCCCACTGATTGA
>CAZZCI010000042.1:0-12939 GCA_964653015.1 uncultured Rhodothermales bacterium | reverse complement strand
CCACCGACGCAGATCGATGCCGCGTAGCATTCATGAACCTGCAGCTTGTGGATGCTACCGAGCCCATTCTGACCGCTGCGCGCTATTGGATTGACCAACACACCGAGATCCTTACCGAACAACTGGCCGCCCTGCCCCTTGCTGATATGATGGAGCGTCATTGGACAATGCTGCACGCCCCTATTCCGCTCTTCAACGATGCCTGGCTTGCGCTTCACCCGCACGCACTGCGCTACCAAACCACATCGTCGAAGCAGCCCAACCGGCTGGATGCGCAGGTGCACCTGGATGTGCAGCCCCACCTTCACCTCGGCACAGCGCCTGTTGTCTCGCCCTCTACGCCGCTTCCCGCTCCTGCACGTGCCGATTCAGAAGCCTCCGACTCGCTTCTCCATGCAGAGGCGCATCTGCCGTATGATGTGCTGACCGACCGCCTGCGCGAGGCTCTTGAAACGCAGACATTTGACGTGGGGCCTGCATCAGTCAGCGTCGACGATGTGCAGGTGACCGGCACCTCATCCGGACGCCTCGCAGTTACGGCGCAGGTGGCTGGCACCATGAACGGGTGCATCCGGCTAGAGGGTACGCCTGCTTTTGATGCTACGCTTGGCAGGGCCGACCTGCTCGATCTTGACATCACAACGCATGATGCCGATGCGCCGCTCCGCTTGGCTGTGCAGGTCGTGCGCTATCGGTTTATGGAGCCGCTGCAGTATCACCTCCGTCGGCACCTTGCCGATGCGCTGGTGGCTGCGGAGGCGTGGTCGGGGCATCCTGTTGATACGGTACTTGCGCCTGGCGTGCAGCTTAGCGGCCATGTGGGCGCACCCCGTTTCGCAGGGTGGGCCAGTCAACCCGAGGCGCTTGTTGTCCGCGCGCAAATGCCTGTGCAACTTGGACTCACGATCCAGCCGCCCCCTTCGTGAGGGGCGGCTTCTCCAGATTGTGGTTGGGCTTGTGCGGCAGGGGGATGACCTCCGGCCCCTCTGCGTCGCCACGAGCGTTCGGGGGAGTAGTCCCCAACTATATGGGTTTCCGTAGCCCGGGATCAGGAGCCGAGGATATCCCGGGCGGCCATGGAAGCCGACTAAACAAGTCATGCTGAACGCACTAAAGCATCCGGGCACACTGTGACCGGGGTGCTCTGCTGCTCAGTGTCCACGGGATAGTCCCCACGCGCACTGCTGCGCACCCTGTCTACTTGTAGTCCTCCATCGCGCGCACTGCCAGGGTATCCGCCAGATTGTTCAATTCGTTGTCGGCATGGCCTTTCACCCACACCCACTCCACCTCGTGGCGCTCGTTTTGAGCATCAAGGGCCTGCCATAGGTCCTTGTTCTTGACCGGCTTCTTTGATGAGGTGCGCCAGCCGTTGCGCTTCCAATTGTCGAGCCACCCGTCGTTGAAGGCGCGCGACACGTAGGCACTGTCAGTATAGAGCGTCACCTTTGTGGGAGTTGGCAGTGCCTCCAAGCCCTTAATGGCTGCGGTAAGCTCCATGCGGTTGTTGGTGGTCTGGCGTGCGCCTCCCGTGAGATGCTCTGACTGTTCGCGGTTGCCCTCAGGAATGACAATAGCCCCCCAGCCGCCGGGTCCGGGGTTTCCACTGCATGCGCCATCGGTGTAAATCGTTACGGTATCCATACTGGAGAAAAAATGAGCAAAGCCAATCCATGAAATACGGTGCAGACAACCTACCGCCCACAACGTAGGACGTGCAGCTATAGGCATCAATCGCCCATGAAAACCGGTTGGTGTGCAATACCGATTCTGTAGAGATGGCGCTGAGATCCTTCCACCTGGCGGCGTCAGGATGACCTGCGGTTACTCCGCGTCGTTACGTCGGATTGGTACGTCGGACGCAGAGCGTCCATTCGTCCGTCGCCACGCCTGCGCGGACGCTCCAGCGTCCTCAAAACCAATCGAGCAGCGCACGCAAAACAAGACGAACCTGTGCCCCTAAGCGCAACGTGTACCGATGGGATGCGTACGGACGTTACGTTTTCAGGGCAGCGCCTGTCGTATCCGTGTAGAGTTCCCATGCGTGGAGCAGGGCGCCCCCACACTCCCTCATAACGCCCCACACACTATGAAATTCGTAGATCACGTTGTCATTACAGTACAGAGCGGCGACGGAGGCAAGGGATTGGTTTCCTTCCGCCGCGAAAAGTACGTGGCGAAGGGCGGTCCGGCAGGCGGCAATGGCGGCGACGGCGGATCGGTGTACGTGGAGGCCGACCCGCATCTCTATACGCTGCTCGACCTGCGTTTCAATACCAAGCATGCCGCTGAACATGGCGAGCCGGGCGGCAGCTCTAATAAAACAGGCAAAGACGGCGATGACGAGGTCCTTCGTGTGCCGCCTGGCACGGTGGTGCGCAACGATCGAACGGGCGAAGTGATCGGAGAGGTGGTGAACCCCGGCGACCGGATCTGCGTGGCCCAAGGCGGACGCGGTGGCAAAGGGAACGCATTCTTTAAGTCATCCACCAACCAAACCCCGCGCCACGCCCAACCCGGCGAATCGGGTGAGACAAAAGAAATCGCGCTGGAGCTGAAACTGCTTGCCGATGTGGGGCTGGTTGGCTTCCCCAATGCGGGTAAGAGCACGCTGGTGTCATCCCTCTCGGCAGCCAAGCCCGAAATCGCCAACTATCCATTCACCACGCTCACCCCTACGCTGGGCATGGTGTATGTCGATGATTACACGTCGTTTGTCATGGCCGACTTGCCCGGCATCATCGAGGATGCGCATACCGGCAAAGGACTGGGCCTGCAGTTTCTGCGTCACATCGAACGCACTGCGGTGCTGCTCTTCGTCATCCCGATCACGTCCGACGACCTGGGCGGCGACTACGAGCAGCTTTTGCACGAACTGGAAGCCTACGATGCCAGTCAGCTTGACAAGCCGCGCCTGGTGGCACTCTCCAAAATCGACACGCTGCCTCCCGAAGAGCGCTCGCTGCTGCCCGATGTGGTGGCCGAGCACTTCCCCGACGATGTGGAGCTTTTTCCTATCAGCGCGGTGGCGCAAATGGGACTTGACCGCCTGAAGCACCGGCTGTTTGAACTGGTGGATGCGCACAAGCGTCGCACAGCGGCGGAGGTCGTGTCGTCGTGACGCTGTTTGAAGGGGTGCATCAAAATCCGGATGTGGACTCAGACGCGGAGCGCCGCGCACTCGTCGCGCTGATGCTCGTGCCCAACGTCGGGTGGAGCCGCACGCGCACGCTCATCCAGCACCTCAAGCGGCCCACAGCGGTCTTCAATGCAGCGCCTTCGGTTCTGCAACAGGTGCCAGATATCGGTCCGCAGACGGCACGCGCCATCCAGTCGTTCGACGACCACGACGCGGTGGCCACACAGTTTGAGCGCGCCCGCGCTATGGACATCACGCTCATCACGCTCTGGGATGATGCATATCCGGAGCGGCTGCGCATGACGTACGACCCGCCCCCCTGTCTGTGGGTCCGCGGTGCGTTGCGTCCAACCGATACCCACGCCCTGGCTGTGGTTGGCACCCGTCGCTGCACTGACTACGGACGCGCCGTGACGCGCGATTTGGCGCATGCGCTGGTGCAGCAGGGGTATACCATCGTAAGCGGACTGGCGTATGGCATTGATGCGGTGGCGCATCGCACCGCGCTGAAGTCCGGCGGACGCACGCTGGCGGTGCTGGGGTCGGGACTTGGGCGCATCTATCCGCAAAAGCATACGCATTTGGCGCACGACATCGCCGAACAGGGGGCGGTGCTGTCGGAATATGCTCTCGACGAAGACCCAAACGCCTCGAACTTTCCCGAGCGCAACCGGGTGGTGAGCGGCCTCACGCTGGGCACGCTGATTGTAGAGTCGCATGCCAAAGGCGGTGCGCTGATTACGGCCCGGCTGGCTGTGGAGCAAAATAGAGAGGTGTTTGCGGTGCCCGGTCCGGTGGGGCGAAGTGCCTCTGAGGGAACGAACCGCCTCATCCAGCGCGGCCATGCCAAGCTGGTCCTGACCGTGGATGATCTGCTGGAGGAGCTTCCTGCACCGCCTGCTTCTGACGATCCGCCCGCGGCATCGCCCGCTGCAGTGGAGCTCGACGGTGCCGAGGCTACGCTTTATGCTGCACTAAGCGACGAGCCGGTCCACATCGACGTGCTTTGTGCAACCGTCGGCATGTCTTCATCCGAAGCGCTTGCCCATCTGTTTCAGCTGGAACTGAAGGGGGTCGTCGAACAGCGCATCGGCAAGCAGTTTTGTCGTGCGTAGGGGAGCGTGTTTTTGGGGACGCTGGAGCGTCCCGGCAGGCGTGGCGACGCGGAGCATCGCCACGAGAGGGCATAAGAGAGAGCTACCTACAGCAGGCTGCGTGCGTAGGGGAGCAGAGCATCCGCCCGCCGTGATCTAGGTGATCTGTAACGCCGCAGCACCGGGTTGATATTGTGCAGGGGCTAAAAGTCGCGTTTTTTGAATATCCAGAGGGCAGCGGTGTACGTAACTGCCCCAAACGCAAGCGCAAGCAGCAGAGGAAGCCAGTCGTCGAGCGGTTCTCCCTGGGTTAGGTTAGCGGTAATAGCCGATACTTCAGCAAAGTTGGGCAGGACGTAATACAGCGCCATGAAGGCGGTAGACCCGACCATATCCAGCGCATCAAGAACTGCTTCAGAGGCAGCCAGAACGATGGACGCGAAGATGAGCCCGTAGCTGACGATAAGAGCCAAGGCTGTGCTCTCCATCCAGATGCCCATGAGCACCACGGCGCTGTACATCACACCGAACATAAGCACGACAAGTCCGATGCTCGCCAAAAACGAGAAGTGCCAGACACCTGTTTTGATGGACATGATGAGCCACACGCCGCCCATCAGGTAGAGAGCCAGGATGCCAACAGCGATCCACACGCCAGCTACGTGGCTAGCAAACAGCGTGGAGCGGCTCATGGGCTTAGAGAGCAACAGGTCGATGTGGCCGCGCTCCAGGAGCGAGACCGAAAGCGGCGCCGTTGCAAAGAGAGCGAGCAAGATGCCGATCCAGTACGTAAGCCCGGCCACAACCGACTCTACGCCCAGCACCAACTCCTCCAGCGAAAGCCCCTCCATTGACCCGTCGGGCGTTTGCCCAAACAGACGAAGTCCGGCAAGAGAGCCGTCTACCACGTCGAGGTTCAAGGCAAAGGCGACCATCACGAGGATGAGCGAGCTAATAACAAACAGCCCAAGCACAATCTTCTTGGTCCACAGCTCGCGGAAGGTCAGATAAATGAGGCCGAGCGCAGGTTGCATAGCACAGCGTGGCAGATGGAAAAGAGCGTATTTATTCTGCAGCGGGGGTTACCACGTCGATAAAGTAATCTTCGAGCGAGCGGCGAATGGGCTCTACCGCTTCGAGTTCTACATCGTGCGTGCGGAGCGTATCAAGGAGGGCGTTCAGGTCACCGCGGGTATCGGCAGCGGCATGCCATTTCTCGAGGTCGGCGGGGGCCTCTGCATCGAGAAGCGTAAGCCGATTGCGAGCCGTATCGGGCAAAGTATCGGGCAGGGGCGTGCACGTGAGGCGGTACTCGCGCTCCACGGCGGTAAGGGTCGATATGGGGCCTTGGCGGACCAGTTCGCCCTCGTTCATGATCGCAACCTCGCTGCACACCTTTTCGACTTCCGAGAGCAAGTGCGAGTTGATGAAGATGGTGGTGCCCTCATCGCGCAGCCACACAAGCAGGTCGCGAATGTCGCGCCGCCCAACGGGGTCCACGCCATCGGTGGGTTCATCGAGAAACAGCAGATCGGGTTCGTTCATCAGCGCCTGAGCAATGCCCACACGCTGGAGCATCCCCTTAGAGAACGTCCCAATTTTCGTGTCCGCGTGGCCGTCCAGTCCCACAATCTCAAGCAGTTCGGGGATACGCGTCTTCCGTTTTTCGGCAGACACATAGCTCATCTGCCCATACCGATTCAGCATTTGCTGGGCCGTCAGCAGGTCTGGGAAGTTATGCTTCTCGGGCAGGTAGCCCACAGGCAGACGCGCCCTGGACGAGGAGACGGGCTGATCAAAGAGGCGCGCATGCCCGTCGGTGGGATGTACAATGCCCAGCAGAATCTTGACAAGCGTGGTTTTGCCGGCGCCATTGGGGCCAAGGAGCCCAAACACGCGTCCCGGCTCCAAGGTCAGATCAACGCCTCGCAAGGCGCGGACGGTTTTGTTGCGCAGCCATCCACTGCGATAGGTTTTATGAAGGCTAGAAACCGTAATCGCATCGGGCATAACAAACGAGCAGGCGTGAGGTTACGAAGAGCGGCGGTCATCGGCAGGAGCGTCGTCGGGGTCGGGAGCGTCGGGGGGAGGCGTAGACGCGTCATCAGAGATGGTGGTCGGCGGCATGCTCGACTCAGTGCGCGTGTACACCGTGCGGCGCGGGAACGGGATCTCGATGTCGAGCCGGTCGAACTCCCGCTTCAGACGAAGACGCAGATCGCGCTCGGCTTGAAACTGCTCGCCGGGCTTCACGCGCATCACGATTCGGGCGACCACAGACGAATCCCCGAACTCGTTGATGGCTTGCACGGTGGGAGCATCATCCAGCAGGATCTCGGGGTTTTGCTCCTCGGCCCACTCGCTGGCAATGCGCTTCATAACCGGCAGGATGGTGTCGATATCCTGCTCATACGATAGATTGACCGGCACTACAATGCGCCCAAACTTAATGCTTCGGTTGGCAAAGGTACGCAGCTCGCCCGCGGGCACCATAAGCAACTCGCCATCGAACTTACGCACCTTAATCAGGCGGATGTTGATCTCTTCCACGGTGCCAATTTCATTGCCGATGCGCACCGAGTCGCCAGTGTGAATGGTGTCGTCGAACAACAGAAAAATGCCGCCAATGACATCACGCACCAGCGTTTGCGCGCCAAAACCGATGGCCAGTCCGGCAATACCTGCTGTGGCAAGCAGCGCACCCACATCCATGTTGAGTTCACTCAACACAATGATGAAGGCCAGCGGCCAAGCTACGTAGCGCACCACCGAGCTGAACAGGCTGCTCAGCGTGTACGTGCGTTGCCGTTTGGGATGCAGAGGCGGAAGCTCCTCAACGCGGTTCTGCCACTGCTCCGTAATGCGGTCAACTACCTTGATAGCAACAAGCGCAAGACCAAGAATAAGCGCAATGCGTAGCCCAGAGGCCGCAAGCATCCACCAGAACGATTCCATAGAGACCTGGAATGTTTGAAAGCGAAAACCGTGATGAGGAGGTCTAACCGGGTGCTATTCAGCGTTGGTGAGCGCTTCGAGGCCGGGTAGAGCAGCCCCTTCCAATAGCGTTAGCATAGCGCCCCCGCCGGTAGACACGTGACTGATGCGGTCGGCTTGGCCGGACTGGTTAAGAGCAGCGACCGAATCGCCTCCGCCCACAACCGAAAACGCGCCGTTGTCGGTTGCTTCAGCCACGGCATCGGCGATGGCTAGCGTACCTTGCGCAAACGCCTCTTTCTCGAAAACCCCCATCGGGCCATTCCAGATGATGGTGTTGGCTTCAGCAATAAGATCGGTGTATGCTTTGACGGTGGCTGGCCCGATATCAAGTCCAAGGTGCCCGTCGGGAATAGCGCCCGTAGACACGCCGTCGGCCTCGGTCTGTTCAAAGGAGGCGGCATGTACGTGATCGGTGGGCAGGTGCAAGATCGTACTTGCTTCGTCGGCAAGCTCATCAGCCTGGTTGAGGCGATCTTCTTCGACCATTGAATCGCCGACCTTCTGGCCTTGGGCCTTCATGAAGGTGTACGCCATGGCGCCTCCAATAAGGATATGTTCTGCATTTTGAGCGAGGCGGCGCACCGTGCCCATCTTGTCGGACACCTTGGCCCCGCCCAGGATGGCGACCAGCGGCGGATTAGGTTCGTCGCGTACGCGAGTTAGCACCTCCACTTCGCGCTCCATGAGGCGCCCCATCACAGCGGGTGTGACCCGAGCGGCTACGCCTGCGGTAGACGCGTGCGCACGGTGCGCAGCGCCGAAGGCGTCGTTGACGTACACATCGGCCAGGGCGGCCAGGGCATCGGCAAAGTCGTTGCTGTTAGATTTCTCGCCGGGGTCGAAGCGGGTGTTTTCAAGTAGGATGACGCATCCATTGCCCATGCCGTCAATCGCCTCTTCGACGGCATCGCCAGTGGTGTTGCTGGAAAAGCGTACGCGCTCATCCAAAAGCGTATCGAGGTGATCGGCCACGGCAGCGAGGCTGAGCCCGGGGTCGGGTTTGCCACCGGGACGACCCAGGTGACTAATCAGCACTGCTTTGCCCCCCTGGTCGAGCACGTGGCGGATGGTGGGCAGGGCCGCACGAATGCGGGTGTCGTCGGCAACAACGGCGCGGTTGCTATCATCGGGATGAGACAGGGGAACGTTGAAATCGACCCGTATCAGGACGCGTTTGCCCTGCAGGGACACATCGTCGAGGGTGAGTTTGGGCATAGCAGAAAAACCTCCGTAGAACGTACAGAAAAAGAACCGGGCTCGGGCAATGAGGGCCCGAACCCGGCAATAGGCATGCTGTCGTTACGATAGACGTGCTGCCAGATCAACAACACGGTTGGCATAGCCCCATTCGTTGTCGTACCAGCCAGTGACTTTCACCATCTCGCCTGCAGCCATCGTAGATGGCGCATCGTAGATGCACGAGTGCGGGTTGTGGATGATGTCGGCAGAGACGATGGGATCGTCGTTGTACTGCAGCACTCCTTCCATGTCGCCCTCAGCGGCTTCACGGAACGCGTCATTCACTGCATCAACCGACGCCGTATCTTCGAGATGCACCGTAAGGTCCGTGATCGAACCGTTTGGAATCGGTACGCGCATGGCCATTCCGTCGAGCTTGCCGTCGAGTTCGGGAAGCACCAGGCCTACCGCTTTAGCCGCCCCGGTAGAGGTTGGGATGATGGAGGCGGCAGCGGTACGAGCACGGCGCAAGTCGCTGTGGGGACCGTCCACAATGTTCTGCGACGAGGTATACGCGTGTATCGTCGTCATAAGGCCGTGCTTCAGACCAAAGGCATCATCAAACACTTTGGCCATGGGCGCCAGGCAGTTGGTTGTACAGCTGGCATTCGAAACAATGGTTTCATTGCCAGTCAGCACATCGTCGTTTACGCCCAGCACCACCGTGGCGTCCACTTCGCTCTTTGCGGGAGCGCTGATGACCACCTTTTTGGCGCCGGCTTCGATGTGTTTGTTGGCAGATTCACGGGTACGAAACAGCCCTGTGGACTCCACCACAATGTCGCATCCTACATCGCCCCAGGGCAGGTTAGCAGGATCTTTTTCGTTGAACACGGGCACGGTCAGGTCGCCCACTGTAATGGAGTCGTCCGTATGGGAGACCTCTGCATCGAGGGTGCCGTGGACGGAGTCGTACTGCAGCAGATGGGCCAGTGTGGCCGCAGGAGTCAGATCGTTGATGCCTACGATTTCAAAATCGGTGTCGCCCCGCTCTACGATGGAGCGCAGCACCAGACGGCCAATACGGCCAAATCCGTTAATACCGAGGGTAGTAGCCATGAGTGAAATGGTATTGAATGAAGGAAAGCAAGAGTAAGCAAGCACCCCTTGTACATTAAGCAAACATCCCTTGTACAAAGGATGTCGCAGCCAGACGCTAAAGCGATTTCGTACAAACGCGCCCGGCGCGCCTTAACGTGCACCCATACAAATAGGCAATGTTCAGGGAAACATGTATGAGGAAGAAACACGGCGTGGGTTATGCGCCAAAAGCCTCCTTTAAGCGTCTGTTTGGGGGTGAGGCGTCGTGCGGCGACTGACGCGGCGCTGTGAGCGCTAGCGAACGAGTACTCCTGGGGTGCGATCTCATGCCGTTGATTGGGCGGCTGCATCCGGTCTGATAGCATGAGATTGCGTCGCTGCGCTCGCAATGACATGGTTGTAGACTTTTATCGGTACGTTAGGAAACATGTGTTACCCAAAGATCGACCTGTGACACAGTAGTAGTTAATCAAAAGCAAGCTACGAATCAGGGGTGCACATATAAAAAAGAAACCAGGTACAAGGTGCAAATTATTTAGCACGCGTGCAACCGATCAGCGCTTACGATCGGCGTTCCAGTGGAATAGCCGCAGCGAGCACCCCTCGATTGATGCAAAGGTCCTGTGGAATTGTTGATGCAGGACGTACAGCCTGCCCTTGTATACAGAAACATTCTGTGATTCTGTGCCTTGCTTACGTGGTGTGCTGTATAGATTGATTGTGCATCTACAAAGCACGGCTCAGATACCACCACGGAGCATACGCTCAGGTGCTTATGTGCGACCCACTATACCGCAGCACCTGAATGACGTGCCACGAGCACGATTCCCACAAGTGCGATTCAAGTTGGTGGCCGTGGTATGCACACCAGCACCCCGTATACATTCCTCTTTTGTTGAACCCGTTTTTATTGTATGTCTGCGCTTAAAACGCCTGAGAAATCGTCGCGCCGAAAAGAGTTGCGCGCTACCTCGCTGGTAGACCTGTACGCTCGCACGCTCCTCTTCTATGAAGAAAACAAAACACTTGTCTATGGAGCCGGTGTTGGCGTTGTGCTCCTGCTTGTTGGTATTGGCTTCTACGTGTGGCATAGTCAGCAGCAAGAAGCCGAAGCCCAGCAGCATCTCGGGCAAATTGAACGCTTCTATGCAATGGGCGACTATGAGTCGGCATTGCAGGGCACCGGCGACCTTATGGGACTGCTTGAGATCGCTGATGCATACAGTGGAACCGAAGCTGGTAACCTGGCCAACTTCTACATTGCCAGTGCCTATCTACGTACCGACCTGCACGATGACGCGTTAACGTATTTCGAGCGCTTTGATAAAGATCGCGACCTGATTGGGGCCAGCGCATATGCCGCTGAAGCATCTATTTTCGAAGACCGTGGCGAGTATATTGAAGCTGCTGACCGCTATGAGCGCGCCGCCGATTTTGCTGATAGCGCGCACATCTCCCCCCAGTATCTGATAAGTGCAGGCCGTGCTTACGAGGCCGCAAACGAACTCGATAGCGCACACGCCGTGTTCTCGCGCATCCGCTCCGAATTTGCAGATACCCCCGAAGCCGATGAAGTACAGCGCCTAATTGCTCGGGTAGAAGCCAAGCAGGCCCGGGCTTCCTAATTCTGAGCGCTGCTTGTGCATCCCTCTCTGTTTCGTTACCTGCGTGTTGTTCTATGGCCACGATTCTTGTTGTTGACGACGAGGCCAGCATTCGCCGCACCCTGCGCGAAATTCTGGAATACGAAGATTATACAGTAGAAACCGCGGTAGACGGCGAAGAGGCGCTTGAGCACATTCGAGAAGAGAGCTATGACCTGGTTCTCCTTGATGTTAAAATGCCCAAGCGCGATGGCATGGAGGTGCTGAAGACCGTTGCCGAGGAGCGCCCCGAACTACCCGTTGTCATGATCAGTGGGCATGGCACAGTTGAAACCGCGGTGGAGTCTACCAAACTGGGCGCGTATGACTTCATCGAAAAGCCGCCAGATTTGAACCGGTTGCTGCTTACGGTGCGCAATGCACTGGACCGCAGCACGCTCGAAACCGAAAACCGGCGGATGCGCCAAACCCTCACCGAACGGCAGTCGGATGACCTAACGCCCATCATTGGAGACAGCGAGGCCATTGCGCAGATCAAACACACGATCGACCGCGTGGCCCCCACTGAAGCAAGGGTCCTTATCACCGGCGAAAATGGAACCGGGAAAGAACTCGTGGCCCGCTGGCTGCACCGCAAGTCCAACCGCCACGAAGCCCCGATGGTGGAGGTCAACTGCGCGGCCATTCCCAGCGAGCTTATCGAAAGCGAACTGTTTGGACACGAAAAGGGCTCGTTCACCGGCGCCACGCAGCAACGCATCGGCAAGTTCGAGCAAGCCGACGGCGGCACGCTGTTCCTTGATGAGATTGGCGACATGAGCCTCTCTGCGCAAGCCAAAGTGCTGCGCGTGCTTCAAGAGGATAAAATCATGCGGGTCGGCGGCGAGCATATGGTGGATGTGGATGTGCGTGTCATTGCAGCCACAAACAAAACCCTGCAAGATGAAATCGAAGCGGGCGAGTTTCGCGAAGATCTCTACCACCGCATCGGGGTTATTTTGATTGATGTGCCCCCTCTGCGCGAACGACGCAGCGACATCCCACTCATCACTGAACACATTGCCGACGACCTGGCACGCCGCAACGGCATCCCCCCAAAAACGTTCTCCGACAGTGCCCTCAGTGCATTGCAACGCTACGAATGGCGCGGTAACGTGCGCGAGCTTAACAACGTGATCGAACGCATCCTCATTCTCACCGATGGCGACACCGTTGATGCTGCCGATGTAGATCGATGCATGGCCCCGCATACCTCCAACAGCGGACCCGCTTATGATCTCATACATCGGTTTGACGACTTCAGCGATGCGCGTGATCAGTTCGAAAAGCTGTTCATTGAGCACAAGCTTGATGCGCACGACTGGAACGTAAGCCAGACGGCTGAAACGATTGGCATTCAGCGGTCGCACCTCTACAACAAACTCAACAAGTATGGCATCGAGCGCGAGGAGTAGCTTTTGCGCCTGCGCTCGCAGTAACACATTCGCAGGACTTCTTTTAGATCCTATTACTCTGTCACAGGTCAATCTTCGGGTAACGCATGGCCACCTAACGTACCGAGAATAACTCACCATCTTGTCATTGCGAGCGCAGCGACGCAATCTCATGCTGTCAGACCGGATGTAGCCGCCCAATCAACGGCATGATATCGCACCCCAAGAGTACTCGGGCTGCGCCCAGCGCCGCGTCAGTCGCAGGGCTCCCTCCTCGCAATGACAATGTTGGATCATAACATTCAGGTGTGACACAGCACTATTGCGCCCCTGCCTCCAAAGGAGAACCTGTGACAGAACACCATCCTTTTTTGTCTACTCAGATGATTGCC
>CAZZCI010000041.1:0-12967 GCA_964653015.1 uncultured Rhodothermales bacterium | reverse complement strand
AAGCCCTTGCCACGGCGCTCTCGCATCATCTGGCGACCTATCCCCTGCTGGTTGAGGCCGGACGGCGTGCACAGCACCATGCGGCGGTGACTTACTCAGCACTGCACACCGCACGGGCCTATGACCGGCTCTATGCTGAAGCGGCCACCCGACGACACGCGCTTTTGGCGTAAGCATTACATTGGATAGCGGATGGTAAGTGAAGTCACGTGTCAATATTGGAGTTCAGGGGGGGAGATTCATCATCCAGACCTCCACCCCTCCATCCCTCCAGACCTCCCCCCCTCCATCCCTCCATCCTTACACATGGCCACCGTATATCTTCTTTCCAGTGCCGCCGGGGAAGGACCCGGACGCCCTTACCCGTTCGATGAACTCGTTCGGATGCAAGACGCGGCAGCATACGACCGATTTGGGACGCATCAGGTTGTGCAGGCGCCTGAGCAGGCCGACCTCATTCTGTTCGTTGAAAACTGTCACACGTTGCAGCATTACCGCGAGGTGAAGAGCCATCCAGTGTACAAAGCACATGCCGAGCGATGCGCGTTGCATAGCCGACATGATCAGCCGGTGCCATTGCTGCCTGGCGTGTACGCCTCGCTCACGCCGCGTACCTATCATTCCGAGCGTACCCGCACAGGAGGCTATCTAAAAGCCTTTGTGCATCACCATGCCCGCTACGCCGCGCCGCTTCAAAAGCCCCGCTACCTGTACTCATTCATCGGCAAAGTGTCTACCCATCCGGTGCGAGAAGCGCTCATGCAGTTGCCTGATGAGAAGGCATTTCTTTTCAATACAGATCCGTACTGGCCGTATGGAGCGCTCTCGGCCGATCAACAACGCGAGTTGCAGACCCAGTACCGAGATGTATCGCTCGACAGTGCGTTTGTGCTTTGCCCACGTGGCATTGGCACCTCCAGCATGCGTTTGTTTGAAACCTTGCGCATGGGCCGTGTGCCGGTCATCATTGCCGACGACTGGATCCCTCCCGTAGGACCCGACTGGGATGCGTGCAGTGTGCGTGTGGCCGAGCGCGATGTAGCTCACCTTCCCGATCTGCTGCGAGCACGCCAGGACGAGGTGCCCGCTATGGCCGCCGCTGCACGCGCTGTCTGGACCAGCTGGTTTTCACGAGAGGTCACCTTCCATCGTACCGTAGACTGGTGTCTCGATGTGGTGCCCGCCTCGCACGGATGGTCGTGGGATACCCTGCCGCATCTACTTTCACCCACGCACTTAAAATCGGCGTGGCGCTATGCGCGCCATGAGGGGCGGCTTGCGTGATTGGCGAATCCCCTATGCGCCAATAGTAGGGGGTACCTGAAAGCGTCTTAACCGATCTTTGTAGCGCGTGTCCACCCATAGAAGACAACCGCGTGGTTGCTTTATGTGCGTAGACAGCGCCCTGTGCGCCGATCATTCGGCGGTTTTCGTATCCGTTTGCTTTTGGGAGGACCCGTTATGCGACTAGATCTTCTGTTTCCAGCATATCCACCGGCTTTAGATGGAATTGGCGACTACACGGCGCATTTGGCTAATACGTTGTCAGGGCGTCATACCGTACGCGTATGGACGGGGCAGACGCCGAATCCTACCGCCTCTGAAGCCACTGTACACACTGTTTCTGGACTGCCGGACCCTGCTGCCTTAACCACCTGGGCCGACCAAATTTGTAACGATCCGCCGGACTGGCTTGTGGTGCAATACAATCCATTTTCGTACGGCGTCCGTGGCTATGCGCCTGCGCTGGCTCCAACATTGGATACGGTGCGCACACGATGCCCTGGCATGCGCTTGGCCGTTACCATCCACGAGCCGTTCATGCCACCCGACACATTGCGCATGTTTATCATGTCGCTTTGGCAGCGCCGCCAGTTCAAGCAACTCGGACGTATAGCCGACCATCTCATCGTCGCCATTGCACCATGGGTGGAGCGCTTTGCGCCTTGGTTTCCAGACACGCCATGTACGCACATTCCCGTCGGTTCAAATATGCCACACGTGCGCCTTACCAAGGCTGACGCTCGTGCGCGCACAGGGCTATCCTCTGATGAGTGCGTGTTGGGTTTGTTTGGACGTGGCCATCCTTCGCGCCTCTTCGACCACATTCGGCACGGCATAGAACAGCTCGAATCCGATGGCCATCATCCCTTGCTTCTGTACATTGGGGCCGGAGTAGATCGCATTCGTGCAGCATTTCCAGACATACGATTGCACTGCACGGGGGCGCTTCCTGCAGCAGGCGTGTCACACTACCTGAATGCTATCGATATCTACCTTGCGCCGTACGAGGATGGTGTTTCTACGCGGCGTGGGGCCTTTCTTGCTGGCATCCAGCATGCGTTGCCGGTTCTTACAACCAGCGGCCCGCAAACCGATGCACTGCTCTACGATGCCGCTGACACAGCCTTTGTTATGGCGCCTGCCGGCGATTCCGCAGCCTTTGCACGGGCGCTTACCCACATCGTAACGACACCTGAACGTCAACATCAGCTCGGACGGGGCGCTCGGAGCTTCTACCTCGACCATTTTCAGTGGCCGGTTATTGCGTCGCAGTATGAAGAGACACTTGCTATTGCCCCCATGAATTCCAGTCCGCGCTTGCAGGATCGCGCGACCCGTTCACACACTCGTTCGCTGACATGATTCGCACCCTCTCCGATGTCGCTAATAACCCGAATCGCGCACCGCTTCTCGCCGCCGGCGTCATCCTCATTGCGTTTGGGCTCTACGGCATTCTCTTTCTGAGTGCTCATCCCTCAGCACTGCGACTCCTCAGCCTGGCGTATATGGGGGTAAGCGTGCTTGTAGGGGCCTGGCTCTATATTTCGAGTCCGACACTCTACCTGGGCTTTATCTGGTGGCTGTGGTTCCTCTCCCCATTTGTGCGACGCATTATCGACTATCACCTGGGCGTTTTCACTCCTCCAAGTGGAGCCTTCTCATTGCTGGCCCCCTATGCTGCTACACTCATCATCCTTATCGATCTGCCTCGCTTTGGACGCGTGCTTACGCGTCGTATAGGCGTGCCGCTGCTTATCTGCTTCGTGGCTATTCTGTACGGCTACCTCGTAGGGATTGCAAAGGTGGGGGCTTTCGATGCCAATATGCGACTGCTTGACTGGGTGTGCCCGCTGTTGATGGCAATGTTCATTCTTGTCCGATGGCGCCAGTACCCGCGCCTACGGTCGGTCTTCCGTACCACGTTTACATGGGGCGTCGCCATACTGGGCACCTACGGGCTTTACCAGTTCTTCGTTGCCCCGCCATGGGACGCGCTCTGGATGGAAGGCTCTCGCATGATTTCGCTAGGCAAGCCCGAACCGTTTGAAATTCGCGTATTCAGTACGCTCAACTCGCCTGGGCCCTTCGCCATGGTCCTCATGTCGGGCTTGGTTTTGCTCTTCGACGGCAAAGGTCTTATTGGACGCTTAGCTCCAATTCCTGGCTATCTGGCGTTTTTGGTGGCGCTCGTGCGCGGGGCCTGGGGCGGCTGGGTGCTGGCGCTTTCGTTTAGCCTGCTGCGGATGCAAAATGCCAGTCGCGGACGCGTCATCGCCATTTTGGTCCTTGTGGCATGCGTAGCCGTACCTCTGGTGCTCTCCAGTGAGATTGGAGATCAGGCAGGTCAACGCATGGAAACAATGGGTAATCTTGAAAATGATGGCAGCCTGCAAGCGCGTCAGTACATGTACACTACCGTTGGGGTGCAACTCCTTTTCAACCCGATTGGGCAAGGCTTAGGAGCCCGTACGTTCGATAGCGACTTTGTGACTATCCTCTTCCAATTCGGGTTGATCGGTGGAATTGTGTATCTGGGCGGTCTGCTTATGATGCTCATTTCTGTGCTTCGCTATACGCCTTCGAGCGATCGGTTCGCGATTCTAGCCTCAGGCATTGCACTGGCGTACTTTGCAATGATGCTTATGGGCCCGCAGGTCGTTGGCATCGATGGCTGTGTGTTTTGGGGCTGCATGGCACTTGCTGTTGCGTCCCGTCAATATCACGAAGAACAAGCCGCTCAGAACGATGCCCCTTTGTCCGAAGATAGCTCGCCCCCCCTCTCACAAGCCGCTAATGACTGATGAACATTGCGCTCTACCATACAACACTTCCCGAGCCCCATCGCAAAGTTGGGGGCGTAGAGGCTGTGGTCCATCGTCTAGCCACGGCCCTTACCGTGCATGCCGGGCTGAACGTAACGGTCCTTAGCCTGACGCCAGCTCCGGATGAGGCGCCGTATCGACACAAGCATTTGTTTCCTACACACCGCTGGCTTGCAGACCGCTCGTGGGCACGTTGGTTTGTGCTCCCGGCACTGCTGAATGGCGTGTCACTGGTCGAATACGACGTGGTGCATCTGCATGGTGACGACTGGTTCTGGATGCGCCGCGGCATTCCGTCGGTTCGCACGATGCACGGCTCGGCGCTGGACGAAGCACGTACTGCTTCTTCAATCAAACGCCGCCTGGCGCAATGGGCAGTGTACCCCCTGGAGCATGTAGCAGCGCGACGTGCGAGTCAGGTGTGGGCCATTAGTCCGCCGTGCGAAGTACGCTACCATGCTGACCAATGTATGCCTAACGGCGTTGCGCTCGATCGTTTCTATCCCGGCCCTAAAGCCAATCGGCCTACGCTACTTTTTGTGGGTACATGGACCGGGCGCAAACGGGGGAGCTGGCTCTTCGATCAGTTTTGTAACCACGTATTGCCTGGCGTGCCCGATGCTGAGCTCGTTATGGTTTCGGATACAGTGTCTGACGACTGTGCGGCGCATCCAAACGTGCGGGTGCTCGACCGTCCCGACGATGACACGCTCGCCGCCTGGTACCGACGTGCCTGGGTGTTTGCGTATCCGAGCGTGTACGAGGGATTCGGGCTGCCGTACATTGAAGCGATGGCTAGCGGGACGCCCGTAGTCGCCTCACCGAATCCAGGGGCTGAATATGTGCTCGACAAGGGCACCTACGGCGCGCTTGTGGGGGACAACGCCTTTGCCGCGACTCTCACGGCAGTGCTTCGCAATCCCGAGCAGCGTGATCATATGGAAGCCCAAGGCCTTCGTCGAGCATCCGCGTTTTCGTGGCGAGCAATTGCCCAGCGCCATGCCGCTGCCTATGCATCCCTTGTAAAACAGCCGTTCCAGGTATTCTAAAGTAAAAAGAAGAGGCTCCTGCTCCATTGCCCCCACATCATCACCGTAAACCATCATCATGTTGGATACGCCTAACTATGCTTGCATCTACCGTTAAATCTGCTTCCATTCCCACGACACCCACCGCACTGCCGCCCCTGCGGGTGTGTAGCATTGGCATGGACTGGTTCCCCGAAGCGCCGGGCAATGGCCTTGACCGTATGGTGCATGGCCTTACGTCGCACTTATCAGGAACAAAGCTTTCGGGGCGCACCTGGGTGACCGGGGCGCCCACCCATCCGAATCGGCCCGACATGGTGCGTGCCTTTGCTTCGGCGCGAGCATCGTTGCCGGTCCGGTTGTGGGAGGCGCGCCGCTATATCGGGGCCGATCTGCAGCACGGCGATTATGATGTGCTGGCATGCCACTTTGCGCTCTATGGATGGCCGCTTCCCGCCCACGATCTGCCCACCGTGATGCACTTTCACGGACCGTGGGCGTTCGAGTCGGCCACCGAGGGGGAAGCGGCGTGGCGCATCCGCCTAAAACAGGTGTTGGAACGTCGGATGTATGCGCGAGCCGATCGGTTTATTGTGCTCTCTGACGCGTTTCGTGAGGTGCTGATGCGGCGCTATGGGGTAGAGGGCACGCGCATCCACGTGGTGCCGGGGGGCGTGGATACGAATCGGTTTCATGCGGACATGTCAGCGTCGGCAGCACGTCGGGCTTTGGGCTGGCCGACCGACCGTCCCATCGTGCTCACGGTGCGTCGTCTGGCGCATCGGATGGGACTGTTTGCACTTCTAGAAGCGGCGGAGTGGTTGCGGCGTATCCACCCGGATGTGCTCGTGTACATCGCCGGAACCGGGCCGTTGGCATCGGAACTGCAGCAGCGCATCGTCGAATCGGGACTAGAAGCGCATGTGCAACTGCTTGGCTTTGTGCCGGATGCAGACTTGCCGCTTGCGTATCGGGCGGCCACCTACAGCGTGGTACCCACAACGGCATGGGAAGGGTTCGGGCTCACGACCATCGAGTCGTTGGCCAGCGGAACACCGGTGTTTGTAACGCCGGTGGGGGGGCTGCCCGAAGTGGTGCGCCCCTTATCGACGGCACTTGTGCTGCCCGACGCCTCTGCCGAGGCGATCTACGACGCGCTGAATACGGCCATGCACGGACGCCAACCACTGCCTGATGCATCCACCTGTGCAGCCTATGCCCAGGATCGTTTTTCGTGGCCGCGGGTCGTAGCGGCAACACACCATGTATATGCCACTGCCTGCTCCTGACCTATGACGACGCCACGGATTCTTTTTGTCACCCACAGCGGTGCACTAGGCGGCGCCGAGTTATTTTTGCTGGATCTGGTACGTCCACATGCCAGCCACAGCACCGTCGTTACCTTCGATACGGGGCGCTTTACCGAGGCCTTGGAGACGCATGCGGTGCCGCATCTGGTGCTTTCGGAAGGCGCGGTGCTGCAGCAGGTGCGTAAAAACGGATCGTGGGTGCAGGGTCTGCAGGTAGTTCCGGCGCTCTGGCGTACAGCTCGTTCGCTCGCGCGAGTGGCGCGCACGAACGATGTAGATGTGATCGTTGCTAACTCCATGAAGGCATTGCTTCCGGCGGCCTATGCGGCGCGGCAAACCGGATGTCCGCTCATTTGGATAGTGCACGATTTGCTGACCCCCGAGCATTTTGGGAGGCTGCAGCGGCGCCTGGTAACGCTCACCGCCAATCGAGCCGCTACACTGGTGGGGGTAAACTCGCGAGCTACCGCCGAGGCGTTTGTAAAGGGCGGCGGTACGCGGCCCGTGCTAGAAATTCCGAATGGAATCTGTCCGCTTCCATTCAAAAGCGAGGCGGCGTACGAGGCGGCGCAGGTGCGTATCCGGTATGATATTCCCCCCGAAGTGCCACTGGTGGGGGTCTTTAGTCGGCTGGCGCACTGGAAGGGGCAGCATGTGCTGTTGAAGGCGCTAACACAGGTGCCCCAGGCACACGCCTTATTGGTTGGCGAGGCTGCTTTTCCGGGCGATGCGGCCTATGCCGAGACGTTGCATGAAACCGCACAAGCACCAGCGCTGCAAGGACGCATCCACTTTGCCGGGCATCAGTCCAACGTGCCTGCTTACATGCAGGCGTGCGACATTATTGCGCACACTTCCATCTTACCCGAACCCTTTGGACGTGTGGTGGTGGAGGGACTGCTGGCCGAGCGTCCGATGGTGGCCACCGATGCAGGAGGCGTGCCCGAAATCATCCATACGCAACAGACCGGCGTGCTCGTGCCCCCGGGGGATGCCGATGCATTGGCCGAGGCGCTGCGTACGTTCATGGCCCGCCCGACGTGGGCACACACCCTGGCGCGTCGGGGGGCTGCCGATGTGCGTGTGCGCTACGGATTGCCCCGCATGCATGCGCAGTTTGCCGAGGCGCTGCGCCGAGTGAGAAGGCCACAATCCGTATCCCTATAAACACACTACAATAGATCCAATGAATCGAAGGATTGCCCCAGTGCGGTGGGCCCTGCAGGCCAAGTTTGAGGTACGCACGCGCTGCGCAGCCACCGCCTGGCTGGCTCCCGTGCATCAGGCGACAATTTGGTGGACCCAGTGGAAGATGCGCGGCCACATTAACATACGCGAGTGTGCGGTGCAAACCGACACCGAGCTCGTCATCGATGGATTTCAAGGGTCGGGGAATAGCTTTGCGACAGAAGCTTTTAAATCGTGCCAGGAACGCCCGGTGCAGCTGGCCCACCATCTGCACGCACCTGTACAGATCATTAAAGCCGTCAAACAGGGCACACCCGTGTTGGTTACGCTGCGCAACCCAGCCGATGCGGTGGTGTCGCTCGTAAGTCGGTGGCCGTATGTGTCGCTTTCACAAGGGTTGCGAGCGTACATTCGCTTCTATACAACCCTTACGCCGTACCTCGACCAGATGGTGGTAAGCCCGTTCGACCAAACCACCGGGCCCATCGATCAGGTGTTCGAAGCCGTCAATGAACGGTTCGGTACCTGTTTTACTATTTTTGCCCCGACCGGAAAAAATGTGGCACGCATTCGGAATAAGACCACCCTTGCCCCCGATGAAGAAGCGACGCGCCGTGCCCAAAAAGACAAATTTCGCAAAGCTATCCAGGCGTCTGAACACGAGGCATTACGCCGACAAGCGCATGCTGTGTATGACAAATGGGACCAGCATGGGGTAGGACGTTCCGATTTGAAGAGGTCCATTCCGGTCAAGAGCACATGATACCCATTGTGCAGTGGGTATGTGTTGCCCAGAAAGATGGGCGGTGCATAACCGATGTACCCAGCCTGAGTCCTGTGGGTACAAGTCGCCTTTCTTTGCATTTTGTTCATATTCGGGGCATGAAGGGGTGGCTTCACATGGATTACACGTCCGTGCGCTATTGGTGCAGTGTGGTACGTCCCTTGAATCTACTGCAAGTACCGTTGGCACACGCGTGCCACTCTGTTCCTGCTTTGTTTGATTTTGGATTCTCATGTTCAAGAACGTATACGCTTTTATTTTGGATGCTATACAAGGGTATTGGAAGGTCCTTCGGTGTACTCCATCCGTTTGGTATATCAGCAGTATCGTATTCATATTGAGTGCGGTGCTCCTGGTCGCTGCCTTTCAGCTTCCGAGTATATCGCCGAGTAGTGAAGAGCCGGTGGTATACCCGATCGAAGTGATGGGCCCCGATGGATACACGCGAAGCGTTTCACTTCAGGTGGAGGACCCCGGTGCTGCAGCGCATGTGTACATGCAGGCGCACGCGATTGGCTACCCTTCGCATCATATCGATATATTGGACTACGATACCGATAAAGCCTCGGTGCGGCTTAATGGAGGCAACTGGGTAGACATTAACAACACCACTGTAGAGTGCTTTGAGCCTGAGGCTAGTCAGGACTGTGTTACAGGCCCTGTGCCTACGATTCGTTTTCGCATCCCGATCGATCAGTTGGGAACGGTGCAGAATGGCGAAAACGTAGTTCAGTTTCGCGTCAACTACGCCGTAGGATCCAACGGCATGGGCGACCCGTCGATGGGATTCCGGGTGTTGGATCTGCAGGTGCAGTCTGCTAGCAACGCCAACCTGTCGAGTGCGACCCCCACCGAATGGGATGACCCGGCATCGTGGGGCGCCCCCGACGGCTATGACGATCCGGCTTCGGTGGATGCCGGGCGCGATCTGTGGCATCAGCGTGATCTTTTGGTAGAAGGGTGGGATGGTCCCGACATTATCGCGTCGTGCAACGACTGTCACGTCGAGGGGGGATACGACCTCGAGTACTTTGCCTACTCCAACTACTCTATTGAGCGCCGGAGCCAGTTTCACGGGTTGAACGAAGCCGAAGGCAAACAGATTGCGGCATATATCCGCTCGGTCGATATTGAAACGTCAGATGGGCAAACCATTGCACCGCCCGGACGTCCGTGGAATCCGCCGTATCAGCCCGGGGAAACCGCTTCTGCCTCGCGCGGACCCACCGATGCCCGTACCATGGGGCAGTCAATGGACGAGATGGATCAGGTGTACTGGGCCGCAGGCGCGGGGCTTGACTGGGTGCTCGACTACGATGCCGAGATCAAAGACTTTCTTTTCCCCAATGGCGTGCATACCGGGGCATTCGCCATCGACGGGAAGCTCAACATGCGCGAGCTACCCGTGAACCTGCAAATGCCCGACTGGAACGAGTGGTTGCCCGAGTTTCACCCGCTTGATGTGTGGGGCAGCGATTTTGAGGAGAGCGATGCGTGGGATTGGTATGTGAATGAGGTGCCCGACCTCATCAACGAAGATCGCCCCTGGCGCGTTGAGGAGTCTGCCGAACGGGCGTCGCAGCGCTTGTTTCGGTACATCAAAAATGACTGGGCTCCGCCGTACGGAGCGCCTGCGCCCTTTGAGTATGAAATTGCCCGCCAGGTTCCCATGAAATGGGCGCTGGTGAAAACCTTCGAAATCTTTCAGCCGCACCACAACGAGGAGCATGCCCAAGATCTGTACGACGAAAACGCCGAACCGCGGCAGTGGACGAGCCGTTCGCGTGTGGTGTTCGACATGGCACCTCACATTATTGGGGGCAAGGGCCCCGGAAGTGGTATCATGGATCGCTATCATGACACGGCATGGTATCAGCATCAGGTTACGATCAATCCGGGTTCAGCACTAACTACGCGGCATAGTCCGGTTGACTGGAAGTACCACTTTATGCATATGTCGGCCGTAAATGCGCCTGATTCGCACTACTGGCGACATGTGGCCGCTTTCATGAAGATGGTACAGGTCGCCGAAACCGTTCCGGATGATGAGTTCACCACCGAACCCCGCGGCTGGTGGATACGTCACCTCTCGCCGGGATGGATTGACCGCACCCACTCGCAGGGGGCTCCTCTGCGCGACATGCCCGACGATGAGTATCGCAAAGCACTCAATGTGATCATGCGGGCCTATGCCGATGGAATTACGCAATATAGTCCCGATGATTGGGAGCGGATTTCCGATGACCAGCACGGGCTCGACCCAGCGTCGTATGTGCCCGAGTACGATAGCAGATACGACCAGTTCATATATCCCAACCATTTCTGGACAGCACTGCGCAACTTTGGGGAGTATGGCGTGGCCTATGAGGTGCTGTACGACCTGGCCGAGTGGAGTCAGGAGGCGTGGCCCGAGGGCGATTGGATGGGGCACATCGCTCCGTATCAAGACAACCCGCCGCTCAACGATACACCCGACGAAGGGGATGCGGATACGCAAACTCTTACGCTGAACAACGGCTGGAACCTCGCCTCCGCCCGCGTGCTGCAGGAGGAGCGTCCTATGGAAGAAATGCTCGAACCCATTCTTGACGATGTGGTGCTGGTGAAAGACGTGGCCGGACAAACCTTCAGTCCGATGTATGGGCTAGACAACCTCGATACCTGGCATCCCGATGAAGCCTATCAGATTTTCGTGACGGGCGATCAGGACGTGGAGGTAGAAGGCGAGGCCCGCTCTCCGTCTGATCCTATCGCGTTGTCAGAGGGGTGGAACTTCGTGACCTACCTGCCTACGGCCCCGTTGCCTGTAGAAGAGGCGCTAAGCAGCATAGCCGGGGATCTCGTGTTGGTGAAGGACGTCGCTGGGAATATCTACTATCCGAACAACGGAGATCCGATCAACACGATCGGCGCGCTGGAGCCCGGACATGGATACATGGTGTATCTGGCTGACGACCGTACGCTGGAGTATCCAAGTGGGCAGGAGCAGAGCATGCAGGCACGGGCTACGCTTGCTGAGATGGAGCCTTCGTCTGCTGGCCGCGAGTCGGCGGCTGTGTTGGTTGCCACAGGGAGCGTCTGGCCCGAGCAGACCCGTGTGTGGGTTGAGACTGACGATGGCGCGCGTGTAGGCACGGGGCAGGCCATAGACGGGGCACTCATTGCCACCGTACGAGGGGCTAGCTCCATTACGAATACCGCTGGTGCAGAGCCGGGTGATCGCCTAACAATGAAGGCGCAACGGCCTGATGAGCAACAGCCATCGGTGGTCGAGATGGAGTCGCTTCGTCATGTGCTCACCGACGAGTCCGTTCGTGAGCCCACGTTTGCGCCGCGAGCTGTATACCTGGGTGTAGCCGAAGGACCAGGGGCAGATGCGTTCGTGCTCGACGGGCACGCTCCGAATCCGGTGCAAGAGCATGCAGAGCTCTCGTTCACACTACCTGAAGCGGGGCATGTGCGCATTGAGGTGTACAACACCATCGGGCAGCGTGTAGCCACATGGGTTGACCGGGCGCTTGCCGCGGGGCCACATACCCTGCCTATTGATGTAAGCGGTATGGCCAGCGGCACGTATTTCTATCGTGTGCAGGCGGCAGGCGAAACGGAGTCGAAGCGTCTGGTTGTCGTGCGGTAACGGCTCCGCAACACGTTCGTCTGATGCCATTCGTCCTTGCCAGCCCGCGTTGGGGGTGCCCCCAGCGCGGGCTGGAGGTGTTGATACCTACTCCACTCCGCATGCTCCGTTGGGGGATGGACGGTATGGACGGTTGGAGGCGTCACAGCACGTACGTGTTTAGCGACTTGCTCCCAGATCGCCGGGCCGTTCTATAGCCTTCCCATAATAGATGTCATGCTGAACGAAGTGAAGCATCTCGGCGCCAAGTGGCCGGGTGCCTGCTGCTCAGTGTCCAAGAGGGGCCCCTGCACGCACCGGACGTGGCGAGCCCGTAGGCATGGCGTTGAGATCCTTCCGCCTGGCGGCGTCAGGATGACTGCCGGGGAATATGATCCTGTCTCTCGTGGCGATGCATAGCATGTACGTGTTTAGCCACGTGCCACAGATCGTTGGAGACGCAAGCGGTCCCCGGCTATGGGTTTGACTCACGTCGTGCCGTTCCATAGCCTGGGATCAGGAGCGAAGCGAATATCCCGGGCGGCCATTAAACCGCGATAGACACGTACACCCTGTGATGACACAAGACCCCGCCCTATTCCTTCACGGCAACGCGCAGTTCTTTCACCACGTACAGTCCATCTTGCGTGTATTGCAAGTTGTCGATCAGGTACGGGGCCGAGGTGTCGAGTGTGATGTCGATGGTGCTGTTGGCTGGGCAGAAAAGCGTTCGGCCTTCGTGTTGCCATACGCACAGCATGAGCGGATCGCCCGGTTGGAGTCCAGTGGCCGTTTCGTTGAAGAGGCCCTGCCCCCATACCGTAAGGGCATCGCCGGTGCCAGAGTACGCGGTGTATCCCACGCACTGCCCCTGCGGATCGAACGCAAGCAACGTGTCGCCAGGCTCAAGCGCGGTGTCATTCACCACCGCCGTT